>CAYNLW010000038.1:0-10087 GCA_964398195.1 uncultured Methylophilaceae bacterium
GAGCTGGCCTATCCGATATTGAATTTTGATATTCCTTACATCACCTTTGGTCGTTTGCGCCCTGTGCATACCGGCGCGGTGATTTTTGGTTTTGGTGGTAGCGCCTTATTTGCCACTTCCTATTATGTGGTACAGCGCACCTGTCAAACCCCGCTATTCAGCAAAGGGCTAGCCAATTTCACTTTCTGGGGTTGGCAAGCGGTGATTGTGTTTGCTGCTTTGGGCGATGTCATGGGGCATACCCAAGGGCGCGAATACGCAGAAATGGAATGGCCGATAGACTTGTTGATTGAAGTGGTATGGGTGGCATATTTAATCGTATTTGTCGGCACTTTGATGAAGCGTAAACAGCCGCATATCTATGTGGCCAACTGGTTCTATTTGGCATTTATCTTAGCCACCGCTTTATTGCATACCTTTAACAATCTGGCCGTACCCGTCAGCTTGTTCTCTATGAAGTCATATAGCTTATTCTCTGGTGCACAAGACGCTATGACGCAATGGTGGTATGGCCACAATGCCGTGGGCTTCTTCTTGACTGCGGCTTTCTTGGGCATGATGTATTACTTTGTGCCTAAACAAGCTGGCCGTCCGGTGTATTCCTATCGCTTATCTGTGTTGCACTTCTGGGCATTGGTGTTTATGTATATGTGGGCAGGTGCCCACCACTTGCACTGGACCGCAATTCCAGACTGGACTTCCACGTTAGCGGCGACCTTCTCGATTATGCTGTTATTGCCATCATGGGGCGGCATGGTCAACGGCATTCTGACCTTGTCTGGCGCGTGGGACAAAATGCGTACCGACCCAATTATGCGTTTCTTGATTGTGGCCTTGTCCTTCTACGGCATGTCCACATTTGAAGGCCCTATGATGTCGCTGAAAGACGTCAATGCTTTATCCCACTACACAGACTGGACCATAGGCCATGTGCACTCAGGTGCTTTAGGTTGGGTGGCCATGGTGTCGTTTGGTAGCTTGTATCACTTAATTCCCAAACTATGGAATACCCAAGTGCATAGCAATCGTTTAATCAATGTGCACTTCTGGTTAGCCACCATCGGTATCTTGCTGTATATCACCGCGATGTGGATCTCCGGCATTATGCAAGGCCTGATGTGGCGCGCCTTTGACGACTTTGGCAATCTGCAATACTCATTTATCGAGTCGGTCGCCGCCGCGCATAATCTGTATGTAATGCGCGCTATCGGTGGCTTATTCTTCCTCAGCGGTATGGTGGTCATGGTCTATAACATGACTAAAACCATACGCAATGGAAAGATTTAAGCACCAAGATTGAGCCAGCAAATGCGGGCATTTGATTAGCAAATAAATGTGACTTAGGCGGCAAAACTTGCCGCTCAAGTCGAGTAAAACTGGAGTTAGCATGAAACACGACAATATTGAACGTAACCTAGGCATCCTCCTAGTGCTTACCATGTTGGCCATCAGCGTTG
Organism: uncultured Methylophilaceae bacterium; assembly: GCA_964398195.1. GTDB lineage: Bacteria > Pseudomonadota > Gammaproteobacteria > Burkholderiales > Methylophilaceae > RFPI01. Next base: position 1,458 of record CAYNLW010000038.1, read on the forward strand.
GTGGTTTGGTTGAAATTGTGCCGTTATTTTTTATTAAAGAAACGGTAGAAAAAGTCGATGGTGTGCGTCCTTATACGCCGCTAGAGTTGCGTGGTCGCGATATCTATATCCGTGAGGGTTGTTATCTTTGCCACTCACAAATGATACGTCCGTTCCGTGACGAGGCCTTGCGTTACGGCCACTATTCCTTGGCTGCCGAGTCCAAATACGACCATCCTTTCCAATGGGGTTCTAAGCGTACTGGCCCAGATTTGGCGCGGGTGGGTGGCAAATATTCCAATGACTGGCATACCCAGCACTTAACTGCGCCACGTTCCTTGGTGCCGCAATCAGTGATGCCTAACTATCCTTGGTTGGTCAAAACCGATTTGGATTACGCAGATATTCAAGCTCGTCTAAAAGCCTTGCGCGTGACGGGTGTGCCGTATTCTGCCAACCAAGCGGAATACCAACGCAATATCAAAGAGTTTGGCGAAGAAGTGGCGAAGAACTTGCATATTCCTGATGCAGAGAAGAATTTGTTAGAGCAGGCACAAACGGGCAATTACGATACCAATCCAGATAAGTTAAGCGAGATGGACGCTTTGGTGGCTTATTTGCAGGTATTGGGCACCATGGTGGATTTCAAGAAGTACGACGATGACTACTTCGTCAAATTCCGCTAGGCCTTGCTGATAGCGTGTAGAAAGGAAATATGGCATGGATTTATTGCTTTGGTTTACTAAGTTTGAGAATACCAAGCCTGTGGCATTGGTGATCTTTTTCGCGGTATTTTGTGCGGTGATCTTTTATTTGTATGGCAGTAAAAGCCGCAGTGAAAAGCTGGAATCTTACAAAAATATTCCCTTGCAAGATGATGACAATTAAGTAGGAATGAAATGATGAGTCAGGACAAAACAAATGTGAACAAAAAAACCACCGGTCACGTGTGGGATGATGATTTGGAAGAATTGACCAATCCGCTACCGATGTGGTGGATTTGGGGCTTCTATATCACTTGTGTATTCGCGCTGATTTACTGGTTGCTGTATCCCGCGTGGCCAGTGGCGGGCACTTATACCAAGGGCTTGCCTAGCTTGAATACCATTACTTATACCGCCAAGACAGTAGATGGCAAAGAAGTGCAGAAAACCACCCATTGGAATATGCGCGCTAAGTTTATGGCCGAGATGAATGCCTTAAAAGCATCGCAAAAACAATGGTTCGACAAAGTTGCCTCAACCAGCTACGAAGCGGTTGCCAGCGATGCCGACTTAATGCAATTCGTCAACTCAGCAGGTAAACAATTATTTACCGATAACTGTATGCCCTGTCACCAAGCCGGCGGTCAGGGCAAGATAGGCATTGCGCCCAACTTAATCGATGACTATTGGCAATATGGCGGTAGCTATGAATTGATCAACACCACCATCGTGGGCGGTCGTCATGGCAATATGCCAGCGTTTAAGCAAGTATTAAGCGCGCCAGAGCTTGAGCAAGTGGTTCACTATGTATTGAGCTTGTCCAGCGAGCCACACAACGCTGAATTGGCGAAAGCCGGTAATGCTATTTTCCATGACCCTAAAGCAGGTTGTTATGTCTGTCATGGCGACGATGCCAAAGGCAAGATTGAGCTAGGCTCAGCCAACTTAACCGACAATATTTGGTTATGGGCTGATGTGGCAGGCGCTGCCAGCGAGAAAGAAAAAGTCGCCTTGCTGACTAACTTAATCAATGCTGGCGTGAATCGTGGCGTGATGCCCGCTTGGTCAGGTCGTCTTAGCGCCGATCAAATCAAGCTATTAACCGTGTATGTGCACGATAGCCTTGGTGGTGGTAAATAATTAATGCCGTGTGCCTGTTGCGCACGGCAAATTCAATCAAGGCTTGCAAGCGATTGTGAGCCTTTTTTGTTGATATGCTTGATGCAAGCGATCTAGCATGAAAGAAAGTCAGGTATTTATGCAAGCCAGCAGTTCCGAAAAGCCGCTCTATCAAAAACATATTCCTATTGTTACCCGCTCAGTTAAAGGCAAATTCCGTAATTTTAAAACGCTGGTATTACTGCTCGCCTATAGCGTTTTCTTCGCCTTACCTTGGTTGCCGTGGGCACGGCAAAGTGGGGCGCCACAAGCGATTTTGTTCGACCTTGATTCGCGTCGCTATTTTATTTTTGACCTGATTGTTTATCCGCAAGATGTGTTTTGGCTGGCCATGTTGCTGTTTATCGCAGCGGCCTTTTTATTCTTTATCACCGGCTTAATCGGGCGCGCTTGGTGCGGCTATTTCTGTTTTCAAACGCTATGGTCAGATTTGTTTATCTTTATCGAGCATTGCCTGCAAGGCGAGCGCCCAGCGCGCTTAAAGCTGCAGCAACAAGCTTGGGGACTGGAAAAGCTGGCCAAAGTGGGCGGTTCGCATGTGTTGATGCTATTGGTGTCGTTTTGGACGGCGGTGACGTTTTGTAGCTACTTTGCCTATACGCCACAATTTGTCAGCCAAGTGTTCAGCCTGCAAGCGCCGGCCGGCGGCTATCTAGCCATCGTGGTGCTGACCGCGACTACCTATTTGGCAGGTGGTGTGGCGCGTGAGCAAATCTGTATGTATTTCTGCCCCTATGCCCGCTTCCAAGGGGTGATGTATGAGCCTGATACCTTGGCGGTCAGCTATGATGCGCGACGTGGCGAAGGGCAGGCGGGGCGTATGGCGCCTAAGCCGGGCTTAAAAACGCAGAGCGAGCGACAGGCGGCTGGGCATGGCGATTGTATTGATTGTGGCTTTTGCGTGCAGGTCTGTCCGACCGGCATCGATATCCGCAACGGTCTGCAATATCAATGTATTTCCTGTGGCCTATGTATAGACGCTTGCAACAATATTATGGATTCTATGGGCTATCCGCGTGGCCTGATACGCTATGACTCAGAAGCCAATTTAACTAGCCCGCAAATACAAAAGCCACATTTAAAATGGAAGCGCTTAAAAGTATTAGGCTATGCCGTGGCGCTCAGTTTAATGGTGGCTTTGCTGGTGTATAACATCGCCAATCGCAGCGATCATCAGGTCACCGTCGAGCAAGTGCGCCAGCCATTGTATGTTACTTTATCCGATGGCACAGTGCGCAATCGTTATCTGATTCATATCGTCAATAAAACTGAACAAGACTTGCAGTATCAGCTGAGCGTGCAAGGTATTCCGCAACAGGCCATGGATTTGGGGCATATCAAGCAGATTAAAATCCGTGCCGGCAAAACGCTTAAGCTGAATGTTAAAGTGGATTTGCCTGCCGAGTTAGCGGCAAAAACGCGCTATTTTAAATTTATTGTGCAGCCCTCTAATGGTGAACAAGCTATACAAGAACAGGTCAGTTTCAATAGTAAAATGCCGCGCTAGCAGTCTAGTGAACTTTGCTTAATCCCCTTCATTTTCGGAGAGCTTGATATTGAACATGCCATGGACCATGACACAAACGCTATTCGGCGGCATGCTGTTGCTGATCGCGCTATTTTTTATCCTGCGGCGCTGTCGCGTGGCCTTGTATTGGGCAGGGGTGATGAGCGCGCTATTGGTGTTATTGGGCTATCTGCTATTGAGCCAGCAACATTGGCCGGGCGGTGATGTGCTGGCTATTCATCTGGTAGTGTATCTGGCCACCGCAGGGGTGTTGGTGGCGTTTAGCCAGATGCAGGCCAAACAAAACGCGATACCGCAGGGCAACGCGCGTCAGCCTAGCGCTATGCATTGGGCGCCCAAGTTGATTATCGGTTTCTTTGTTTTTCTAGCGCTGTTAAATGCGCTGTTATTAAGCCTTTCTATGAATGGCTTGCCCGCTGGCTTAAGCCAATTATTCTTGCCCAATGCCGCGCAAAAGCAGGTGAATACTGCATTCCCCGGGGTGATGCCGCATGATAAAAATAAATCTTATGAGCCACATCTTAATCAATTGGCCAAGCAACGCACGCTAGGTTGGACGGTGGATACTAGTGGCTTACAAACACTACGCCCAGGACAGCCCAGTCAAATCGCTATCCATATCAAAGATAAACAAGGCCAGCCGCTGACTGACGCGCAAGTGCGCTTGGATTTATGGCGTATCGCCGATAGTCGTGATGACCTAAGTTTGCCATTGAAACCGATCGCCCCTGGGCATTATGCCGCGCAATGGCAGCCGATTGCCGGGCGCTGGATGAGCTTGCTCAGCATACAGCGCGGCGACGATGAATATAGCGTGAAAGCCAGTATCAATATCAGCGCCGAGGAATAAGTGGCGCACTTCAATTATCAGCCTGTGGACCATCAGCCTGGCGCGGCGCCTACTCTCAATCAAGCAGCGTCCGTTGAGCAGCAGCCCCTATCCTGTTATCACTGTGGTTTGCCGGTGCCGGCTAACAGCCACTTCTCTGTCAGCATCTTTAGCCAGCCACAAGCCATGTGTTGCGCGGGTTGCCAAGCGGTGGCGCAGGCCATCGTGGATAACGGTTTACAGGATTATTACCGCCACCGCACAGAGCTGCCCAAAAGCGCCGAGCAGCTGGTGCCAGAATCCTTGCGCGATTTAAGTCTGTATGACCACCCCGAAGTGCAGAAAAGCTTTGTGCAACAACAAGATCAGATTCGTCATGCCTCGCTTATCCTCGAAGGTATCACCTGCGCCGCTTGTATTTGGCTGAATGAACGCCATTTAATGCAGTGCCGTGGCGTGCTGTCGGTGAGCGTCAATTACACCTCGCATAGAGCGCGTATTAGCTGGGATAACAGCCAAATACAACTCAGCCAAATTCTGGCGGAAATCAATCATATCGGTTATCACGCGCATCCTTTTAGCGCGCAACAACAAGCGCAACTGCGTCAGCAACAGCGCAAAATCGATATACGCCGATTGGCTATCGCTGGCTTAAGCGCCGGCCAAGTGATGATGATTGCTGGTCCGCTGTATGGCGGTGAAGCGCATGGCTTGGGCTTTGCCTCGGCGCAACTGCTGCGCTGGTTTAGTTTGCTGATGACAGTGCCGGCCATGCTATATAGCGCCGTGCCGTTTTATCAGGGGGCTTGGCGCAATCTGCGCCAGCGTCATATCGGTATGGATGTGCCTATCGTGTTGGGTCTGCTGGCGGCCTTTGGCGGCAGCTTGTGGTGCACGCTGACTGGGCAGGGCGAGGTGTATTACGACACCATCAGCATGCTGATTTTTTTCTTATTGGGCACGCGTTTTCTGGAGCGCAATGCACGCGAAAAATCCATACAAGCCGCAGAAAACCTACTGCGTTTAACCCCTGCTGTGGCCATGCGCGTTGATGCACATGGACAACAATTGGTGGCTGTGGCGGAGTTGCAGTTGGGCGATAGGCTATTGATTAAACCGGGCGAAACCATCGCCGCCGACGGCATTATTCAGCAAGGCCAATCTAGTGTAGATGAATCGCTACTCACTGGCGAAAGCCTACCTATAGATAAGCGCGAGGGAGATGCGGTGTATGCCGGCAGTATCAACTATCAGTCGCCTATCCATATCAAAATTACTGCCTTGGCGCAGGACACCATGCTGGCTGGCATCAGCCGTTTGCTAGACCGTGCGCAAGCAGAAAAACCCAAGTTGGCGCGCACCGCTGACCAAGTTGCCAGCGCCTTTACCGGCTTTGTTTTGTTGCTTGTGCTCATCGCTGGTGTGGCATGGTGGTGGCTAGATGCAGGCAAAGTGTTGCCTGTGATTTTGACCATTTTAGTGGTCAGTTGCCCATGCGCTTTATCGCTTGCCGCGCCAGCTGCTTTTGCTGCCGCAGGCTCGCATCTGGTCAAACGTGGCATCTTGCTGACGCGCGGTCATGTGCTGGAAACCTTAGCCAAAGTGAATCATGTGGTATTCGATAAAACCGGCACGCTGACCCGCGGGCAAATGCAGCTGCATGATATTCAAGCGCTAAGCACGCTGTCTGCGCAATCCTGTATGGAGATTGCGCAAAGCCTAGAGCAAGCCTCTGAGCATGTATTGGCCAAGGCGTTTAAAGCTAGCCCAAAACAAATGCTATTAGCCGCGCAAGACTTACAAAATATTGCCGGCTTGGGCGTCACTGGCAAGCTGGTAGGGGTGCAATATTATCTAGGCAGTGTCGCTTTGCATCAGCACCTAGCCTCGCCGCCCCCCGCGTTGCTCACGCCGGCAGGGCATAGCAGAATTTGGTTAAGCGAACAAACGCAATGGCTAGCCAGCTTTGATTTATCCGATAGCCCACGTGCCGATGCAGCGGAGTTGCTACAAGCGTTACAACAGCGTGGTTTGCAAGTCAGCATATTGAGTGGCGATGGCGAAGCGGCCGTGGCAGATTTGGCGCAGCGTTTAGGCGTGCAAGACGCGCAGGCGAATTGCTCGCCAGCACAAAAATTACAAGCCATACAAGCCATGCAACAGCGTGGCGATATCGTCGCTATGTTAGGCGACGGCATCAATGACGCGCCGGTATTGGCTGGCGCGCAGGTGTCTATCGCCATGGGGGGTGGCACGCAAATGGCGCGGGTATCAGCCGATGCGGTGTTGTTATCGGAACAGTTGTTGGAAATTGATCACGCCATACAGCACTCGCGCTTTGCGGTGCGGGTGATACGACAAAATTTTGCTTGGGCTTTGTGTTACAACGCGCTGGCACTGCCTATCGCAGCGATGGGCTTGATGACGCCGTGGTTGGCGGCAATAGGTATGTCGGTTAGTTCTTTGGTGGTGGTGATGAACGCGCTGCGTTTGCGCTAAATGGTCGGCTTCAAACTAGTTTGTCAGCTTGTTTAATCTGCTTTAATCATCAATGCGATGCAGTTGCAAAGCGCATTGTTTCAGCTGTTTCTCCGCGTTTTTATAGTCTGGGTATAGCGATTCTACAATCGCCCAAAACTTAGCCGAGTGATTCATTTGTTTGGTATGCGCCAATTCGTGCGCCACCACATAATTAATCAACGTCGGTGGCGCCTGTATCAAGCGCCAATTCAGGCGAATTTGCCGGCGGCTATTGCAACTGCCCCAACGGCCTTTGGCGCTGGATAATGCTACTGGCGGGGTGCTGATGCCAAGTTTGGCGGCCATCAGTTGTATGCGACGCTGAAAATCTTGCAGGGCGAATTGGCGGTACCACAACACCACTTTGCGCGCGATAAACGCGCTATCTTGTATATCCTTTAGCGCCAATTGCAGCGCATTACCATCTAGTTTGGCCTGACGATTGGCGCTGTCTGGCACCAAGTCTAGATAAATGGTTTTCCCCAATAACAGCAGCGGCTCACCATCTTGCCATTGCATAGGCTCCACGCTTTGTTGTGCTTGTTGCGCTAGCTTATTCACTATCCATGACCACTTGCTCAACAACAGTCGGTTTAATTCCGCCTCCGCCATGCGTTGCGGGGCATGCACCACCAAGCCTTGTTGATTGATTTTCAAGCCCACGGTGCGTCTAGCGCGCCGCTCTAGCTGGTAGCGAATTTGTTGTCCATCGGGTCCGGTTAGTGCTGTCATGAGTAATGCTTGAGTTTGGGCATCTCGCCCTCTATCCATTGTTCAACCACTTGATTTAATTGTTCCGGCGTCATGCCTGTGCTGTTGATAGGCTGGCCTATGCTGACGGTAATCACGCCTGGGGTTTTGATATATGCATTGCGCCGCCAAAATTCGCCAGCATTATGCGCCACCGGCACCACAGTGGCTTGGCTATGCACCGCCAACCATGCGCCGCCGATATGATATTTGCCCTTTTGCCCAGGCGCGATGCGCGTGCCTTCTGGGAATATCACCACCCATAAGCCTTTGGCAAGGCGCTGTTTGCCTTGTTGCAACATTTGCTTGAGCGCTTCGCGCCCCGCGCTGCGGTTGATGGCGATGACGCGCAAGGCAGCAAACGCCCAACCAAGAAAGGGAATCCACATTAAGCTGCGTTTCATCACCCAGATTTGCGGCGGAAATATCACTTGAAAGGCAATGGTTTCCCAAGCCGATTGATGCTTGCTAAGCAATACGCAAGCGTGCGCTGGGATATTCTGTTGGCCTATTACCCGATAGCGCAAGCCGCAGGTCAGCGCTAACCACCAAATACCAACATGCGCCCATCCGCTGGCGATGCGCGAATGCAATACGGCAGGCAAGGGGGCTAACAGTATGGTCAGGCTAGAGAAAAAGATGGTGTTTATCACCATGCCTAGATTAAACAAAGTCGCGCGCCACCACTGCATTATGCCGCCCCCGCAATGAAATGCTGCACCGCCGCTGCCAAGTCATCAAAGATTAGCGTATTGGCTGGCAAGCCGCCCGCTGCTATGGTTTCTTCGCCCTTACCAGTGCGCACCAAGATGCTTTGCATGCCTATCGCATCGCCCGCTTGCAGATCGCGCAAGGCATCGCCCACCACAGGCACACCTTTCATATCCACCCCAAAGCGCTGGCCGATTTCGCGCATCATGCCGGGTTTGGGTTTGCGGCACTGGCATTGGTCCTCATTGGCGTGAGGGCAATAAAATAGCGCGTCAATACGACCGCCTAATTTGCTTAGTGCTTGGAACATTTTGTCGTGAATGGCATTCAGCGTGGCGACGTCATAAATGCCACGGCTGATGCCCGATTGATTGGTGGCGACGGCCACTCGATAGCCATTTTGGTTGAGCAAAGCGATGGCTTCTAAACT
>CAYNLW010000039.1:0-9720 GCA_964398195.1 uncultured Methylophilaceae bacterium
CCCAACCATTCGCGCATACTCATCACCTCGTCGGTCAGTATGGAAGAAGCCAGCGCAGCCACCACCAATTCAAACATAAACAACACCGTGGCTTGTGTGGCAGGCAAATGGGTGACGCCGTATTGCACCAGCAAAGTGGCCAGCATCAACATCATGGTGACCAACAGCAGCAAGCCCCAATCGTGCACATTAAGTTGTTGCGGTAGGGCAAATGGCATGGACAAAAACGGCACAAAGGCCAGCGACACCAGCACCACCCCTAGCCAGACCGCCATGGTTTTGGCGGGAACGGAGAGTTGTTGCGAATGGCGCGTCATCACATTAGAAACGGCAAACCCTAAGCCAGACGACAAGCCCAACCACTCGGCTTGATTATGCGGCAAAGGCCAATCACCCGGCTGCCATAGCATTAGGGCGGCGCCTAATAATGAAATGGCGATCACGGTATAACGCTGTGCATTGATGCGTTCATGCAGGAAGAATTTGGCTAGAATCAGCGTCCATAGCGGCGACAGATAGAACAGCAACATCACCCGCATAACTTGCCCATCAATAATCGCCAACACATAGCTTAAATTGGTCCAGCCCACTGCCAAGCCTATTAGGTAAAAATTAATCGGCTGTCGCCACCATTGCCCATGGCGTTGCTTATAAAATAACAAAATGCCGAATAGCACTGACAGGCTATAGGTATACACGCTGGCCACTGTGCCGGAAATACCGGCTTGTTCTAGTAAGCGATAGGGAAACCACACCGTGCCCCAGCAAAAGGCACCGAACAATAATCCGGCGCGGGCAATGCCTTGGTGGGCGGTATTCAGATGGCGGATAGGCAAAACAAACTCCTCGAGATAATGCTGGTATTGGCTGAAGTGTAAAACGAAAACAGCGCTATTTTAGTATAATGGCGCCATGAACCCACTATTAAGCCAGTTACAACCCTATCCTTTTCAGCGCTTACGCGATTTATTTGCCGGCATTACCCCCAATGCGCAATATCGCCCGATTAATCTTTCCATAGGCGAACCCAAACACGCTACGCCAGCGCTCATCCAACAAGCGGTCAGCCAGCATTTAGGCGGCTTGGCTAGCTATCCCACCACACAAGGCAGTTTGGCTTTGCGGGAAGCGATACAAGCTTGGTTGCTGCGCCGCTATCAATTAGCGGCGATTAACCCCGATACGCAAATTCTGCCAGTGAATGGCAGCCGTGAAGCACTGTTTGCCTTTGCCCAAGCGGTGATTAACCGCGAGGCTAAAGCGCAACAACCTATCGTCATCAGCCCCAATCCGTTTTATCAGATTTATGAGGGCGCAGCCTTGCTGGCCGGTGCTGAGCCTTATTATCTAAATACCGACGCCAATAATGACTTTCTGATGGACTTGGCTAGTGTGCCAGAGGCGATTTGGCAGCGCACTCAACTGGTGTATGTGTGCACCCCAGGCAACCCCACCGGCAAGGTGATGCCATTGTCGCAGTGGCAACAATTATTTGATCTTAGCGATCGCTATGGCTTTGTGATTGCTGCTGATGAGTGTTATTCGGAAATCTACTTCGATGAGCAACAGCCGCCTTTGGGCGCTTTGCAAGCGGCGCAGCAATTAGGCCGTGATTATCGTCGCTTGGTCATGTTTAGCTCGCTGTCCAAGCGTTCCAATGTGCCCGGTATGCGCTCTGGCTTTGTCGCTGGCGACGCCGAGATTATTCAGAAATTTATGCTGTATCGCACCTATCATGGTTGCGCCATGAGCCCCACCATACAAGCCGCCAGCGCGGTGGCATGGGCAGATGAAGCGCATGTATTGGAGAATCGCGCTTTATATCGCAGCAAATTTGCCCAAGTGTTGCCGCTATTACAGTCGGTACTAGACGTGCAAGCGCCCGATGCCGCGTTTTATTGTTGGGCGAAAAGTGCCATCAGCGATACCGAATTAGCCACCCAGCTATATCGCGAGCTGAATATCACCGTGTTACCGGGGAGCTTCTTGGCGCGCCCCGCGCATGGGCAAAACCCCGGTGCACACTATATTCGTATGGCTTTAGTGGCTAGCCTAGAAGAATGTGTAGAAGCGGCGCAGCGCATGCAGCAGTGGCTGAGCCGTTAAGACGATTGATTAACTTGGCGATTCAGTTTAGCTATTAATTTTCGCTATTCAGCTGAACTGCCATCCACAGCAATAAAGCGCTGTATCAACTGTATCACTTGCTGCGCCATATCCGGCGCCAAACAATCCACCACCTGCGCATCTGCCATGCCACGCAACCAAGTCAGTTGCCGTTTGGCCAGTTGACGGGTGGCGTAGATGCCACGATTGAGCAATTCCTGCTGATCAAATTCCCCTGCCAAATATTGCAAAGTCTGTCTATAGCCTACACAGCGCATAGACGGCAAAGCCAAGGATAGCTCGGGATAGCGCTGTTGCAGTTGACGCACTTCGTCTATCAGCCCTTGTTGCAACATCAAGGCAAAGCGTTGCGCAATGCGCTCATGCAGCACACTGCGCTGTGAGGGCAATAAGGCAATTTTTAATAAACGATAAGGTAGCGGCGTGGCCGCTTGTTGTTGATGCAACTGGCTGAGGCTTTGCCCGCTGATTTGATACACCTCTAAAGCACGCTGTATGCGCTGGGTGTCATTCACTTGCAAACGCGCCGCAGTCACGGGGTCTATCTCTGCTAATTGAGCGTGCATGGCCGGCCAGCCTATCTCAGCTGCCTGTTGGTCTAGTGCGGCACGCACCGCCGCATCGGCAGGAGGTAATTGGCTTAGCCCCGATTGCAAAGCGTTAAAGTACAGCATAGTCCCGCCCGCCAGCACTGGCAGCTTGCCGCGCTGCTGAATCTGCTGCATCAGCTGTAATGCGTCTTGTCTAAATTGCGCGGCGGAATAGCTTTGTAGCGGGCTAATTAAATCGATCAAATGATGCGGCGCACGGCGCAAAAATTCCGCGTCTGGCTTGGCGGTGCCGATATCCATACCCTGATACACCAAAGCTGAATCTACGCTAATTAACTCAATATCTAACTGTTGCAGCAGACTGAGGGTGAGCGCGGTTTTGCCACTGGCCGTGGGCCCCATTAAAAAAACAGCGGGAGGAAGTGGCGCCGTCATAGGCTACTGACCACGCATAAATAACTGATCTAAATCACGCATGGTCATTTGGTACCAAGTCGGCCGACCGTGATTGCATTGCCCAGAGCGTTCAGTATTTTCCATATCGCGCAACAAAGCGTTCATCTCGGCGATAGTCAATAGCCGATTGGCGCGCACCGCTGCGTGGCAAGCCATACTGGCTAGCATTTCATTGCGGCGCTCGGTCAATACATTGCTAGCGCCATATTGTCGAATATCGGCAATCACATCGCGCGCCAAGGCCACCACATTGGCGTCTTTTAATAGACTGGGCACAGCCCTTACAGCCAGCGTGGTGGGCGATAACATGGCGATATCAAAGCCCAATTTGCTTAAGTTTTGCTGCATAGATTTCAGCTCATCTTGCACCGTGGCGATTTCCAATTTATCCGCCTGAAAGCTCACCGGAATGAGTAATTGCTGGGTGGGGATTTGATTATCCGCCAAGGCATTTTTCAGTTGCTCATACATAATCCGCTCATGCGCCGCGTGCATATCCACAATCACCAAGCCGGCTTGGTTTTGCGCCAAGATATACACTCCATGCAATTGCGCGATGGCATAGCCTAGCGGATGCTCGCCCTGCGGCATGGCTTGCATGGCGCTGGCTTGATGGGTAAATGCCTGATTAGAATTGACTTGATAGGTGCTAGCAGAATCGCTATTGCCTTGACTGGAATTAGCTTGGCCAGAAAACTCCTGCTTAAGCGGCGCAAACATTTGCGCGTAGTCCTGCAAGGCTTGCTGATCGGCGGCTAAGCTAAACGCTTGTTGGCTAAATTGACCATAGCTAGCGCCTTGTCGTGCACCCTGCCCACTACCCTGCCCAGCACCCCATGACGACGCCGCGCCATGGCTAGATGCTTGCCCTCGCGTCTGCGCCTGACCTTGCGCCTGACCTTGCGCCTGACCTTGTGCTTGTATAGGGCTAGCCAAGGCGCTATGCAGGGCATGAAAAATAAACTGATGTACCGCTTGGCTTTGCCTGAAGCGCACTTCGGTTTTGGCTGGGTGCACATTGACATCGACTAATCTGGGATTTAGCTCAACAAATAAAGCATAAGCGGGATGACGCTCATGGTGCAGCACGTCTTGATAGGCTTGTCTGATAGCGTGATTAATCACCTTATCGCGCACAAAACGGCCATTGACAAACACATATTGGCTATCTCTAGCGCTACGCGAAAAGGTCGGTTTGGCGCACATACCCGCGATAGACAAGCCAGCCGCTTGTTGTTGCACAGCAAATGCGTGCTCGGCAAATTCCGCCCCTAGCACATCTTGAATACGCTTAGCCAAATCGCCAGCGGCATAACGCGCCACCACTTTGCCATTGTGTTGCAAGGTAAAGGTGATATCAGGGCGCGATAAAGCGATGCGTCTAAACACCTCCTCGCAATGGGCAAATTCGGTGGCTTCGGTTTTTAAAAATTTGCGTCTAGCGGGGGTATTAAAATACAGATCATTTACTTCGACTATGCTGCCCACATCCAACGCAGCCGGTTGGATTTGTTCAGCATCGTCCGCTTCGGCGCTGATTTTCCAGGCGTGATTGAAACTGGCTTTGCGACTGGTCAGCGATAGCCGCGATACAGAGGCAATACTGGCCAAAGCCTCGCCACGAAAGCCTAAACTGGCCACCGCTTCTAGGTCATCTAAATTGGCAATTTTGCTGGTAGCGTGGCGGGTTAAAGCCAAGGCCAAATCTTCTTTGTCTATGCCATGACCATCATCAATCACGCGAATTTGCTTGATGCCGCCTTGTAATAACTGCACTTGAATATGCTGGCTTTGTGCGTCTAGGCTGTTTTCTAATAATTCTTTTAATGCCGAGGCCGGCCGTTCAACCACTTCACCAGCGGCGATTTGGCTAATTAATTGGTCGGGTAATAGATGAATCACGGCGCTCATGCTGAATAATTTCTCCCTGTATTTTCTCAATGGACTATCAATGGCAGCTTAATGGCGACTCAATAGCATCTTAGTGACAGTCAAATTGCTGCAAGTCTATATGTTGCAAATAATCTGGCACATAAGTTTGCCAATGCAAAGTTTCTTGTATATGCCAGCGCATGGCATCTGAGGCCACCGGTTCGCCGTGATTGATAAAAGTCACACGCGGCGGTTGGCTAAACTGGCCTAGCCAATGCAATACTTCTTGGTAATCGGCATGTGCCGACAGGCTGGTTAAGCCCTCGATGCGAGCGCGTATGGGAATATATTCACCGTGGATTTTCACCTCGCTGACCCCTGCCAACATATTGGCGCCACGCGTGCCTTCCGCTTGATAGCCGGCAAATAAAATGGTGTTGCGCGGATCACCGGCCATGGCTTTGATATGGTGCACCACGCGCCCGCCAGAAGCCATGCCGCTGGCGGCTAATAGAATAATGGGGTGATGGATGGCATTCAGCGCTTTGGAATCTTCTACCGAATTGACCATTGTGACCTGCGAGAATATCGCCTGACATTGCTGGGCAGCCAAGCGATACTCGCTGCAATGCTTTTGATAAATCTCTGTGGCATCAACCGCCATCGGGCTATTCAGATACATGGGAATATTAGGAATCATGCCGCGCTGACGCAATTCATGCAGATAAAACATCATCTCCTGCGCACGCCCCACGGCAAATACCGGAATCAATAAAATACCGCCACGTTGATAGGTGTCATTGACATATTGCGCCAAGCCTTGCAGGGTATTTTCATGGTCGTGCAAGCGGTCGCCGTAAGTCGATTCCAGCACCAAAAAATCGCTGGCAGGAGGAATTTCTGGCGCCTGCATAATCGGGTCATGTGGCCTGCCCAAGTCACCTGAAAATACAATAGACTGCGTGCCGTTATCCAAGCGTATGCTGGCCGAACCTAGGATATGCCCATTGCGATAAAAGCTGGCGCTTAAGCCATCGCCCAAATCCAAGGCTTGATGATAATCCACCGCCACCATCTGGCTAAGTGCGCGTTGCGCGTCTTGCTGGGTATATAGCGGCAGCGCCGGATGATGTTTAGAAAAGCCTTTTTGATTAGCGTAGCGCGCCTCTTCTTCTTGCAGATGGGCGGCATCGGGCAACAGAATTTGGCATAAATCTAAACTGCCTTGGCTGCAATAAATAGGTCCGCTAAAGCCATTACGCATCAACAAGGGCAAATAGCCGCTGTGGTCGATATGCGCATGGGTCAGCAGCACCGCGTCTATGCTGACAGGATCAACCGGCAACTCAGCCCAATTCTTTAGCCGCAATTGCTTGAGCCCTTGGAATAAACCGCAATCCACCAGCACACGGCGCGAGCCGGATTGCAGCAGAGTTTTAGAACCAGTGACGCTGCCTACGCCGCCTAAAAATGTCAACTGCATAGACTTGCTCATGGACTCTCCTGCGCCAGTTTGCCGCGTTGTAAAGGCGGGCTATTGGCAAAGTATTTTTTAATGCCAGCCAAAATGGCTAAACACAGCTTTTGTCGGTAATCATCGTCGTTCAGTTTGCGTTCTTCTTCCGGATTACTGATAAACGCGGTTTCTACCAAAATCGAGGGAATATCCGGCGACTTCAACACGGCAAAGCCGGCTTGCTCGACCGAGCCTTTGTGCAGGGGATTAATCTCACCGATTTTGAGCAACACATGGCGCCCCAATTTTAGGCTGTCATTGATGGTGGCGGTTTGCGATAAATCCAATAAAGTACGCGCCAGATTGATATCGCGCGTATCTAAACTGACCCCGCCGATTAAATCAGATTCATTTTCCTTTTTCGCCAAATATCGCGCCGAGGCACTGGTAGCGCCTTTTTCCGATAAAGCAAATACCGAAGAACCACGCGCATCGGGGCGAATAAAAGCATCAGCGTGTATAGAAACAAATAAATCAGCAGGCATATTGCGTGCCTTGACCACACGACCGTGCAAAGGAATAAAGTAATCGCCATCACGGGTCAAAATTGCCCGCATATTGGGCTCGGCATCAATTTTTTGTTTGAGCATTTTAGCGATGGCTAAAGTGATATTTTTCTCCTGCGAGCCATTCGCCCCTCTAGCCCCCGGATCCTCGCCGCCATGGCCAGCGTCTATGGCGATGGTAATAAGACGTTGGCCATTCAGCAGCGCTGGCTTATTGGTCAAAGGTATTTCCATAGGCGGCGCTTTTGGCTCTTGCCCAGCGCTATCTGCCGCGCTATTGGCCGGTAGGTTATTCCCAGCAAGCGCATTCAGCGCCATATCCGCGCTTTGTTTATCCGCCTCAGTGATGGGCTTTTCCAGCGTCTGTGCGCTATCTAATGACTGATTAGCTAGGGACTGATTAGCCGGCGCAGGGACATTGTTGCTAGGCCGCGCCGTGCCATCTAGCTGGTTTAACACAGCACTTAAGGGGTCGTGCAAAGGGAAAATATCCAACACCAAGCGATGCTGATAGCCGCCTGCCGGTTGCAACATCACCACTTTAGGGTTGACTTCGGTTTTAAGGTCTATCGCCAAGCGCACCATACCGGGTTTGAAATTGCCTATGCGTATCTGTTTGATATACGGGTCGCTAGGCGAAACCTCTGCGGCTAAGCTGCGCAGCGCTTGATTCAGCTCGACATTTTCTAAATCTAATACCAAGCGATCGGGATTTTTTAAGCTAGTGATTTGATGTTTTACCTCGCTATTCACTTCTAGGGTGATGCGGGTATAGTCCACCGCCGGCCAAATACGGCTGGACACGATATTCACTGGCGCTGCGCCTAGGGCTAGATAGGCCGCGCCAGCGCTAAGCAATAATGTGGCTAAGATGAAATAGCGTTTAAGCATTGTGCTCCTAACTGACTATGGGCTTGCATACGGCAACTTCTTCCAGTTGCTTGATGAGATAAGCTAATCGCGATATCGGGCGGTGGTAGCAGATGTCCGGCTTTTTCTGGCCACTCGACAAAGCAAACGCTATGCGCGTTGAAGTATTCTCTAAAGCCAGCGGCATGCCATTCTTGTTCATCTTGAAAGCGATATAAATCGAAGTGATAAATGGCATACGGTAGGCCTATATCCTCATACAATTCCAGCAAACTATAACTCGGGCTTTTTACTTTGCCGTGATAGCCCAAAGCCTGTAATACGCCGCGCACCAGGGTGGTTTTGCCGGCGCCCAAATCGCCATGCAGATAAATCGCCAAGCCAGCGCGCAATCCCTGCGCTAATCGCGCTGCACATTGCAGCGTCGCCTGTTCATCGGCCAAGGCTAGTGTAAAATCAGTCGCCATGAGCATATCCAAACAGCATAGTGAACAAAGCATTGCGCAACTGGCACAGTCGATAAAACTGTGTGGGAAGCAATTGGGATTCGACCAAGTCGGCATTAGTGATATTGATTTGGCCAGTCAGGAAAAACATTTTGTGGAATGGTTGCAACGCGGTTTTCATGGTGCTATGGATTATATGGCAAAACATGGAAAAAAACGCACTCGCCCAGCAGAATTGGTGCCCGGCACTGTGCGGGTGATTTCATTGCGCATGAATTACTTTCCGCCCCATGCGCGCGACGCTATAGATACCTTGCAGGATAGCCAGCTGGCTTATGTATCGCGCTATGCAGTGGGGCGCGATTATCACAAGGTGATGCGCAAGCTATTGCAACAACTTTGCCAACGCATCGCTGAGCAAGTGCAAGACTTTGAATATCGGGTTTTTACCGATAGCGCCCCCGTGTTGGAAGTCGCCTTGGCAGAAAAAGCCGGATTAGGTTGGCGCGGCAAACACACTTTATTGCTTTCGCGCGACGCCGGTTCGTGGTTTTTTCTGGGGGAGATTTATACCAATCTACCCTTGCCTATAGACCAAGCGCAAAGCGAACACTGCGGCACTTGTAGCGCCTGTATTCAAGTCTGCCCTACACAGGCCATCGTGGCGCCCTATCAGCTAGACGCGCGGCGCTGCATATCCTACTTAACCATAGAACACAAAACTAGTATTCCCATTGAATTTAGAAAGTCCATAGGCAATCGCGTGTATGGCTGCGACGATTGTCAGCTATGTTGCCCGTGGAATCGCTTTGCCAAGCTGACTGAGCGCAATGACTTTCATGTCAGACATGGGCTAGACCAAGCCAGCCTAGTCAGCTTATTTAGCTGGAGTGAACAACAGTTTGAACAGAATATGGCTGGCAGCGCTATCTATCGCATAGGCTATCAACAATGGTTGCGTAATATCGCCGTGGGTTTGGGCAATGCGCCGACTAGCGCAGCAGTGATACAAGCCTTGCAAGCACGTCGCGACAGCGCTTCTGCCTTGTTGCGTGAACACATCGATTGGGCATTACAGCAGCATGCTGCTGAGGTATAATATCGTCATTGCCTAAGCTAATATCTACATGAATTTCCTAGCAAAAATTATCCCGCCACATTATTTAAACAAGCTCAATTTCAACCTTGCTAGTAATGTTTTATTGCTGCTTATCGCCCTATTGATTGCGCTCAGTTTTAAACAATATGGCGCCAGCAATGATGAATTAGTGCAACACACCTATGGCCAACTTCTGGTCAAGTTCTATGCGTCGGCAGGACAAGATTTATCTGCCTTTAGCTATAAAAATTTGTATTTATATGGCGGTTTTTTTGAC
>CAYNLW010000040.1:0-9656 GCA_964398195.1 uncultured Methylophilaceae bacterium
GCGTCTTCGTTTAAAGCAAAACGGAATTCTTCTTCAGTCATCTTGGCCGGTGCATCTGCTTTCTTGCCGTGATCGACTAATACACGTGGCAAGTCGCCTTGGGTGGCTTCTAATTCTTGCAATAGCGTAGGAGCAATGGTTAAGCGATCGCAACCTGCTAGCGCAGTGATTTCGCCGATATTACGGAAAGAAGCGCCCATCACCACGGTCTTGTAACCATGCTCTTTGTAATAAGCATAGATACGACGTACAGAGATAACGCCAGGGTCAGTTTCAGAAGTATAGGTTTCACCAGTCTTGGCTTTGTACCAGTCTAAGATACGGCCGACGAAAGGAGAAATCAGGAATACACCAGCTTCTGCACAAGCACGTGCTTGACCGAAACCGAACAATAAAGTCAGGTTACAGTTGATGCCTTCTTTTTCTAGAATCTCACCGGCTTTGATGCCTTCCCATGTAGAAGCCAATTTAATCAATACGCGGTCTTTAGACACGCCAGCTTCTTGGTATAGCTTGATGATTTTGCGGCCCTTAGCCACCATCGCGTCGATATTGAAAGACAAACGCGCGTCCACTTCAGTGGAGATACGACCAGGGATGTGTTTGAGGATTTCTAAACCGACCAACACCGCTAATTTGTCGGCAGCGTCTTCAATTTGTTTTTCTTTGTTGCTGCTATTGGCTTTTGCATAAGCAATGGCTTCTGTAATCATAGGCTCGCATTGCGGCAAAGTACTTGCCTTAAGCAACAAGGAAGGATTGGTAGTGGCATCGTAAGGCTTAACTGTTTTAATCGCCTCAACGTCACCGGTATCAGCCACGATTGTGGTCATAGTCTTTAATTGTTCTAGTAGATTAGCCATAGCGCTCTCCGAAAAATTATGTTGGCAAAAGAAATAACGAACCGCGGATTATAACTGAATTTTCTGCTGTCTCGTCAAGCCAGTTTGGCTGAATGCGCTTATGTATGGTTTAGTAAACAAAATGCTCGGTCAGATGGCTGAGCAAAGCGCAAACACTAATGACTTAACTATCGCCTTGTATCGCTTTCAATATGGCCTGATGGTCGTATTTAGGCGCTAACAACTGGATAAAGTCATAGGCATAGCGGCGCAAATACACATCGCGGCGCAAGCCTACATAAGTGATGCTGGCGGGGAATAGATGGCTGACATCGACGCCCACTAGATTGGTGTCGCGCTCAGGGTCATACGCCATATTGGCAAGCAAGCCTACCCCCAAGCCTAACAACACATAGGTTTTAATCACGTCAGCGTCAATCGCGGTCAGCACCACATTGGGGGTTAAGCCATGTTTAGCAAATACGCTGCTGACCAGCGAGCCCCCAGTAAAGGCAAAGTCATAGGTGATTAGGGGATAGCGAGCTAATTTTTCTAGCGTCAGCGGCTTATCATTTAATAGCGCGTGCCCAGGTGGCACCACCACGCAGCGATTCCATTCATAGGCCGGCAAGCAGAGAATCTTGTCGACATGACTAATCGCTTCGGTGGCGATGCCGATATCCGCCTCGCCCGCTTGCACCTGTTCCGCGACTTGGGTGGGATTGCCTTGGTGGATATTCAGTTTAACGTTGGGATATTGATCCATAAACGCTTTGACTGCGGCAGGCAAGCGATAACGAGCTTGTGTGTGGGTGGTGGCGATGGTCAAAGTGCCGACATCTTCGTGACTAAACTCCTCACCTACCCGTTTGATATTTTCCATATCGCGCAACACCCGCTCAGCCAGTTCCAATACGCTTTTGCCCGGCTCAGTCACGCCTGTCAGGCGTTTGCCATTGCGCTTAAAGATTTGCAGATTGAGCTCGTCCTCCAGCAACTGAATTTGCTTGCTGACACCAGGTTGCGAGGTATGCAGATTCTCCGCCGCCAGCGAGATATTCAGGCCTTGGCGGGCGACTTCACGGATATAACGCAATTGGTGCAGCTTCATCGTGGCTTCCTTATTAACTTGGCTGAGTTATTTCAGCCTTGATTTTGATTAGTGAATTTTCATCACTGAATTATCGTCACTAGGCTTTATATGTTTATAACTCAAAGTAATATATCTAAGAATAATTTATTATTAAAACATTATATCTGACTCATTTATAATCAGCCTCCCAAAATTGCCTAAAACGGCAAATTTTTCGTCAATACAAGGACTTTACAAGGACTTTATGGATCTCGGATATATCATCGCAGGCTTTGTCGTGGGTTGGCTGGTTGGACTCACTGGCGTGGGTGGCGGTTCACTGATGACACCTATATTAATGCTGTTATTTAGCATCAAACCGGCAGTCGCCGTGGGCACCGATTTGTTATACGCCTCTGTCACCAAAACCGCCGGCATCTTGGCGCATGGCAAGCTAGGCAATATAGACTGGAAAATCGTTACCCGCCTTAGCATAGGCAGCATTCCCGCTTCACTCGCCACCATCGTGTTGCTTAAAAATATCAATATCGACTCGACAGCCGCGATTAGCACCATCAAGTTTTGGTTGGGGTTAGCGCTGATTATTACTTCTATCGCGGTGATTCTGCGCAACAAACTGATTAGCATGCTTTCCGGCAACAGCGTGGTGCCGGAGAAGTTTGTCGATATCGCCACCGTTTTGCTAGGCATAGTGCTGGGCTCACTGGTGACCATGACCTCGGTAGGCGCTGGGGCTTTGGGGGTCACCGCCTTGATTGCGCTTTACCCACGCAAGAAAATCACCACCATCGTCGGCACCGATATCGCCCACGCCGTACCCTTGACCTTGGTGGCCGGCTTGGGGCACGCCAGTTTGGGGACGATTAATTACGGTTTATTGGGGATATTGCTGATCGGCTCTATTCCGGGGATTTATATCGGCAGCCATATGAGCTCCAAAGTGGCTGAGCATTGGATACGCATCGCGCTGGCGGCGATTCTGATTTATGTTGGTATCAAGTTGGTGCTCCAGTAAAATAGCGCCCTTACTCAAGTTTTAGTGAATGCAGTGTGAAACCTTATGTATAAATACGATGCTTTAGATCAACAAATTGTAGATGAGCGCGTTGCGCAATTCCGCGATCAAACACGCCGCTATTTAGCCGGCCAACTCAGCGACGATGAATTTAGACCTTTGCGTTTGCAAAACGGCCTATATATTCAGCGCCACGCGCCTATGCTGCGCATCGCTATTCCGTATGGCACTTTGTCGGCTAAACAACTGCGCAAATTGGCGGATATCGCCGAGCGTTTTGATAAGAGCTATGGCCACTTTAGTACTCGGCAAAATCTGCAATTAAACTGGCCTAAGTTAGAAGATGTGCCAGATATCTTGGCGGAATTAGCCACCGTTGAAATGCACGCCATTCAAACTTCTGGCAACTGTATTCGTAATATCACCACCGACCAATTTGCTGGCGTGGCGCCAGATGAAATTCATGACCCCCGGGCGATGGCAGAAATCATGCGGCAATGGAGCACCTTCCATCCAGAATTCGCGCTATTACCGCGCAAATTTAAAATCGCTGTATCTGGCACGCAACAAGACCGCGCTTTGGTGCAAGCGCACGATATCGGCTTGCAGTTCTATTACGACCAAGCTGGTGAAATGGCGATTCGCGTTTGGGTGGGCGGCGGTTTAGGTCGCACACCGATTTTGGGCACGGTCATCCGTGAGCATTTGCCTTGGCAACATGTGTTGACGTATTGCGAAGCGATTATCCGGGTGTATAACTTGCATGGCCGTCGCGATAACGCTTACAAAGCGCGTATCAAGATTTTGGTGAAAGCCTTGGGCATAGAGGAATTCCGTCGCCAAGTGGAAGATGAGTGGCAGTTTATGAAAGACGGCCCCAACACCATAGACGAAAAAGAATTACAACGTGTGGCGCAATATTTTGATGTCATGCCTTACCAAACCCTGCCCGCGTATGACGCTGGCTTTGATGCCGCGATTAGCAGCAATCCAGCATTTGCCGCTTGGGTGAAACGCTGTGTGCATGCACACAAACAAAGCGGCTATCGCGCCGTCACGCTATCGCTGAAACCGCATGGCCACGCGCCCGGCGACGCGACTAGTGAGCAGATGCGCGTAGTGGCGGACTTGGCAGAGCAATATAGTTTTGGCGAATTGCGTGTATCGCATGAACAAAATTTGATTTTGGCCGATGTGCGTTTAAGTGACTTATTGCCCTTATGGGAAAAAGCCCGTGCGCATGGTCTAGCCACACCGAATATCGGTTTATTGACCGACATCATCTGCTGCCCCGGTGGCGATTTCTGCTCATTAGCCAATGCCAAGAGTATTCCGATTGCCGAGGCCATACAACGCCAGTTTGACCAGTTGGACTATCTGCATGATATCGGCGATATCGAGCTGAATATTTCCGGTTGTATGAATGCCTGCGGCCATCACCATGTCGGCCATATCGGCATCTTGGGCGTGGATAAAGATGGTTCTGAGTGGTACCAAGTCAGCATAGGTGGCAAACAAGGCAACGACGCCAGCTTGGGCACAGTGATTGGCCCATCGTTTTCAGCACAAGAAATGCCCGGAGTGGTGCAACGTTTAATCGACGTCTATCTGCGCGAACGACAAGATGAAGAACGCTTTATTGATACTGTGCGTCGTATCGGCGTTGAGCCATTCAAACAACATGTGTATGCGCAAGACGCGACAAGCCAAGATTCGGCAAGCCAAGATAAGGATGCGCAACATGTCTAATCTTATCCGCAACAACAGCATACAAGCCGATGAGTGGCTGCGCGTTACGCCGCCTGCTTTGGCAGAAGAACAAGTGCGCAAGCAGGCCGGTAAAGTAGTGTTATTTAAATTGACTGGCGAGGCTAGCTACACCGCTGAGCAAATCGCCAATACGGTGATTCCGCCGCAAGGCAAGATACTGGTGCCGCTAGAAGTTTGGCTGGCCAAGCGTGAGCAACTGCAAGCACGTTTAGCGCAAGGCGAGTTGGGCATTATCGTAGCCACCCATGAAAGCCTGCAAAGCCTACAAGACAGCCTTGAGGACATCAATCAGCTGCCCTTGATTGCGATTTTTGTGGAGCGTTTTGCTGACGGCCGTATTTATTCCTTGGGCAGCTTATTGCGCACCCGTTATGGCTATCGCAATGAATTACGCGCCATAGGCGATGTATTGCGCGACCAATTATTTTTCTTGAAACGTTGTGGCTTTGATAGCTATCTAATTCGCGCTGATCGCTCTGCGCAAGAGGCCTTATCTGGCTTAAGCGACTTTCAACAACCTTACCAAGCAGCGGTGGATATCCCCCAACCAGCTTGGCGCAGAATCCCACGCTAGGCCTAGGTCACGATGTCTGACTTCGCCAATATCTCCATGATACGCTCGGCCGCCAGCAATCCTGCCACGCGCCCAGCGCTAACTGAGGCATTGCGCGCCAGTGTAGAAGCCAAAAGCGCGCAAGTGCTAGCGCGCTTGCAGGCGGCGAGCCAGCAATTCCCTGCCATTGCTTTTGCTAACAGCTTAGGCGCGGAAGATATGGTGTTAAGCGATATGATTTTGCGCGCCCAGTTGCCGATTAGTCTGTTTTCGTTGGATACCGGCCGTTTACCGCCTGAGACCTATCAGCTGATGCAAGCGCTAGAACAGCGTTATCAATGCAAGCTCACCATCTACTTTCCGCAAGCGCAAACCGTCGAGCAATATGTGCAGCAACACGGCATTAACGGCTTCTACGACAGCATAGAATTGCGCAAAGCGTGTTGCCATATGCGTAAGGTGGAGCCGTTAAAACGCGCATTAAACGGCCAGCAGGCTTGGATTACTGGCATGCGTGCAGAGCAATCCGCCACGCGGGCCAATCTGCCTTTACAAGAATTTGATAGCGCCAATGGTTTAGAGAAATTTAATCCGCTCAGCGATTGGCAAGAGAACGAAGTGTGGGCGTATATCCGTATGCACGATGTGCCGTATAACCAATTGCATGATGCGTTTTACCCCAGCATAGGCTGTGCGCCTTGCACGCGCGCCGTGGCGATAGGCGAAGATGTGCGCGCTGGACGTTGGTGGTGGGAAGACCCGACACAAAAAGAATGCGGCTTGCACGTCAAACCTGCTAAGTAAAGCACGCGGACTGATGTATTGCATTCAATCAACCCTTTATGTATCGCCCTTTAACAGAAGCCAAGAATTTTTTATCAGGTAATTCACTATGACAAGCAAAACAACCCTAAGCCATCTGGATTGGTTAGAAGCCGAAGCCATCCATATTATGCGAGAGGTGGCTGGCCAATGTAGCAACCCCGTGCTGCTATTCTCAGGCGGCAAGGACTCGCTGTGTTTATTGCGTATCGCAGAAAAAGCCTTCCGCCCCGGTCGCTTCCCTTTTCCTTTAATGCATATCGACACTGGGCATAACTATCAAGAAGTGGTCAATTTCCGCGACCAGCGCGCGGCTGAATTGGGCGAGCGATTGATTGTGCGCTCGGTAGAAGAATCTATGCAGCGCGGCACCGTGGTGTTGAAAACAGCGGACGAGCCACGCAACAAACATCAATCGGTCACGCTGTTAGAAGCGATTGAAGAATTTGGCTTTGATTGCTGCATAGGCGGCGCTAGACGCGATGAAGAAAAAGCCCGCGCCAAGGAACGCATCATGAGTTTTAGAGATGAATTTGGTCAGTGGGACCCAAAAAATCAACGCCCAGAATTATGGAATTTGTATAACGCGCGCAGCCACAAAGGCGAAAATATTCGCGCTTTCCCGATTTCAAATTGGACCGAAATGGACGTTTGGCAATATATAGAGCGCGAACAGTTAGCGCTGCCATCGATTTATTTCGCCCATCAGCGCGATGTAGTGATGCGCAATGGCGCGATTTTCCCAGTCAATGTGCCGTTGGCTAGCGGCGAGCTAATCAATCAACCGAAAGCCGGTGAGCAAGTGATCAATATGCAAGTGCGCTTTAGAACCGTAGGCGATATTACTTGTACCGCACCCGTGCCATCAGATGCGGATAGTGTCAGCAAGATTGTGTTAGAAACCGCTACCACCACCATTACCGAGCGCGGCGCAACCCGCTTAGATGACCAGACTTCAGATGCTTCTATGGAACAACGTAAGAAGGAGGGCTATTTCTAATGCGTAGCGATAGCTTATTAAGATTTATGACCTGTGGCAGCGTAGATGACGGCAAGAGCACGCTGATTGGACGCTTGTTGTATGACACCAAAACCATTTTGGCGGATACCCTGACGCAGATTGAAAAGACTTCCAAAAAACGCGGTATGGAAGCAGTAGATTTATCTCTGCTCACCGATGGCTTGCAAGCCGAGCGCGAGCAAGGCATTACCATTGATGTGGCCTACCGCTATTTCAGCACTGGCACACGCAAATATATTATTGCCGATGCCCCCGGCCACGAGCAGTACACGCGCAATATGGTGACTGCCGCTTCGACCGCCAATTTAGCCATTATTTTGATAGATGCACGCAAAGGGGTATTAACGCAAACCCGCCGCCATTCTTATCTAACCCACTTGGTGGGCATTCCACATATAGTAGTGGCAGTGAATAAGATGGACTTGGTGGATTATGACCAAGCCACTTTTGAACGCATCAAGGCCGAATATTTGCAATTTGCCACCGAGATTGGATTACAACGCGCAGGCCACGATATCCAGTTCCTGCCCTTATCCGCGCTAAATGGCGATATGTTGGTGGATAGAGGCGACAATATGCATTGGTACCAAGGCCCCACCATGTTGCAGATTCTTGAACAAGCGCCCGCCGCCCATACCGAACAAGACGAAGCCTTCCGCTTTCCTGTGCAGTTCGTGTGTCGTCCGCAAGCCTCAGACAATCCTGAATTGCATGATTTCAGAGGCTTTATGGGGCGCGTCGAATCGGGCGAGATTAGCGTAGGCGATGCGGTCAACGTATTGCCTAATGGCTTAAGCTCTAAGGTCAAAGCCATTTTGCTAGGCGAGCAATCCTTGCACACAGCGATTACCGAGCAATCGGTCACGCTGTTGTTAGAAGATGAGATTGATACATCGCGTGGCGATATGTTGGTTAAATCCGATCAGGCGCCAGCACCGGTGAAGCAGATAGATGCCATGGTGTGTTGGTTATCAGAAACTGCTTTATCGCCAGCGAGAACCTATATCGTGCGGCATACCACACGCGAATCTAAAGCCAAGATTGCGCAAATTAGCTATCGCGTAGATGTCAACACCTTGCAACAACAAGCAGCAGAAACGCTAAGCATGAACGATATTGCTTTAGTCAGTTTCAAATTGGCGCAACCTTTGATGGTCGATAGCTATCGTCAAAACCGCGCCACTGGGGCGTTTATTATTATCGACGAATCCACCAATAACACGGTGGGTGCGGGCATGATAGTGTAACGAGAAACAGCGAATTAGTTTAAAATTGCGGCTTGAGCCGTATTTTGGAAAAGGAATCAATATGACCTATGTTGTCACCGAAAACTGCATTCAATGCAAATACACCGACTGCGTGGATGTTTGCCCAGTCGATTGCTTCGTAGAAGGCCCTAATTTCTTAGCCATCAACCCCGATGAATGTATCGATTGCACTCTATGTGTAGCGGAATGCCCCGCCGAAGCTATTTTCGCGGAAGATGACGTCCCCGCCGACCAGCAAGACTTCATCGAAATCAACGCCCGCTTAGCCAAAGTCTGGCCCATCATCAGCGCCCGCAAAGAACCCCTCCCCGACGCCGACGCCATGAACGGCGCCGCCAACAAACGCGAATTGTTAGTCGAATAATTCGTTTCAGTTAGTATCATCACCCAATTTCCCCCAATTCCCCTCAACGGAGGGGCCGCGCACTCGTTGCGCGGGGGTGGTTGCGGCGCAAGCCGCATATTGATTTTATGCGCCTACCGGCGCAACCACCCCGGGCACATCCGTGCCAGCCCCTCCGAAGAGGGGAATGGTTGAACTTACACCTCACCCATAGGATGCTCCGACGCTGGAGGCGCATCAATCGCGAGAGATAGGAATTTATTCCACAAGCCTTATATTTTTCCGATTATAATCCCCACTGATTTCGCCCTTTCTGGGCACATTTTTTATCTCAATATCGCTCAACACAATACTAATAACGAGCAACAAATCTAAAGGATTTATCAAATGGCTAAGATTAAAAGCATCAGCGTGCGTGATTTTACTGGGGCGAGTAATACCGGTATTTTAGGTGAACAGGTCACGGTGACCTTGACCTTGGATGAGGCAATTACCTTGGTTGGGGGCTCGCTCAATAGCAGCACCTTTATTCCAAATCTGACCGTCGGTACTGGCATCGCAGGTTCAACCCCAGCGCCTATTCCAACAAGCCTAGTCAACTTTACTAGCTATAACGTAGCTGCCAAGACGCTTACTTTTAATGTCACTTTGCCGCCTAGCTTAAGTGGCACCGTGGTGAACTTAGCGGGGATTTCAGTCAGCGGCGTGACCTTGGTTGGCGCGACTGGCAACTTGGTCACTGGGACTTCTACGCTTTCTGCCCGATATACCGTGGATTCCGTGTTACCTACATTCTCCAATCCCGCTGCTACTTTTACTGGCAGTTCCATAGAGAACACGCCACCTGCAAGTCAGGCCTTATTCAACGCCACCGCTGAACTGAGTTAATTTTTTGAACCAGTTGTTGAGAGAGGATAGACTCATCAATT
>CAYNLW010000041.1:0-9532 GCA_964398195.1 uncultured Methylophilaceae bacterium
AATGTAAGATAAAACTCTCACTCATACTGGTACTAATTTTAAACGCAGTTCAAAATGACCTCAAGCAACTTAGCAAGGATGTTACCGAATTAAAAATCAAGGTCGATTTAATATATCAAAACACTCATCCTCGGCGTCTTGTTGACAGTCACAGTCCAATTAATTTGACACCTTTAGGTGCTCAGCTTGCAGAACAAATTCATGCCCAACAATTATTGGATAAATATGCTGAAAAGTTAATTGAGAATGTTGAAACAACTCAGCCAAAAAGTGCTTATGACATACAAACGCAATCTATGCAGGTTGCCAAGCAACAATTAATTTATTTACTTAGTGAGCAAGATTTAAATCTTATTAAACAAAAGGCTTTTCAAAATGGTCTTTTATTGGAGGATTTTTTCTCAATTTTCGGAGTGTTATTACGAGACAAAATTCTTGCAATAAGAGGTATTCAAGTTTCTGAAGTTGACCAGCCCGAATGTCGTTAACCCTACCCCTCAAATAACCTTTTAACTAACTCCCCTGCGATATCCACCTCCGTCACCCCCTGCAATCCTTTCCATGCAGGAATGCCGTTGATTTCTAGGACATACAGTTGGCCGGTCTGGTCTCGAATAATATCTACCCCGCAATAATCCATTTGTAAGGCCTTGGCGGCTTGTTCTGCTAGGTGCATGACTTGTGTGTCGTGAAAGGGAGTGACGCGGGCGCCTTGGGCGACATTGTTTATCCAATGGGTGCCGTGGCGGGTCATGGCGGCGATGGCTTGGTTTGCGATGACGAAGACGCGGTAGTCGTGCCATGCGCCTTCGCCGCTGTTGATGTAGCGTTGCAAATAAAATAAGCCATCTACATAACTATCCATAGGCAAAGGCAGTGCGTCGCCGCTGCTGATTCTGCGTATGCCATTGCCTTGTGAGCCGAATAAAGGTTTGATGACAACGGCTTGGCCTTGCTGGATTTGTTGTTGAATAATTTGATGGGCTTGTTGTCTGGACTCGCACAACCATGTGGCTGGCGTGGCAATGCCGGCTTGGTGGAGTAGAAAACTGGTCATGGCTTTATCCACGCTGCGTTCTATGGCGCGACCGCTATTCACCACCTTAACGCCTAGCATCTGCAAGATATGCAATATATCTAGTCTGGCGATGACCTGTTGCAAAGTGCCACCGGGAACGCCACGCACGAAAACATGGCTGGGTAGCGTGGTGAAATCGGCGATATGCACTTGCGCTTGGGCTTGCGACAAATCCACACAGCAGTCTTTTAAGGAGACAAACTTGGCTTGCACTTGCCTTGCTTGTAGCGCTTGTTGCAGCTGCGCCCCATGCCAACCGGGATCATCGGTGAACACGGCGATGCTTTGCATATCAGGCCTGATATCCGAAAGATAAATCGATTAAATCGCTATCTAATTTTCCTGCCCAAAAGCTTTTTCCCGACTCTAGTGCGGTGATACAAACTTGCGCGGGGCTAAATAGCATAGGGTCGATTTGATAGAAATCCATATTCACCCGTTTAAAAATCTCCGCAAACGGCAAGCCATAATCTTTAGATGCGCTGCTAGGCAATTGCTTGGCCAGATCGGCAGCCGCTTGGTCGCTGCCTTTGACGAATAGCTGCACTTGTCCGCCGAACAGAATGGCGTCATTGGTGCGCCCCATGCCAGTTAGGAAATCCGGTGCTGGCGGCGGCAATGGCGCAGACGCTACGCCATCGACCACGTGCTGCAAAGGAAAATGTAGCTCGTGTAGCTTGTGCAGGGCGACTTCTAGCACCCTAGCCACAATCTGCACTGTGCCTGCCAAACTGCGTGTGGGGGTCAATATAAAAGTCAGATTGTGTGCCGCAACACACGTATCACGCGCCACTTTGGCGATGACTTCCTCTGGTGGCACCTGCTCGCTTTCTATCACCAAACAAGTGCTTTGCGCTTGGTCTTGATAACCCAACTCTTGAAACAAGGGCTCTTTCTGTGCCAAAGCACGCGCGGGTCCCGAAGCCAAACAGAAAAACTTTTCATGCGCCAAACTCCAGCCAGCATATTGGCTTGCTAGGCAGGCTAATACCGGCTGCCGCGAACTGACGGTGAGCCCGTAAGGCCAATGGGCAAAATGCGCTTGCTGTTGCAGTTGCACCTGACCCAGCCCGCCCATACATATCTCGGCTATCTTGATTCCAGCCAACAGACCGCCCTCAGCTTGTATGCCGGCATCTATGATGGTGGCGCCGCTAGCGCTTTTACTGACCTGCAAGCGCAAAGTGTCGGCTTGCGCAAGTAAGTCCTGAACCAGTGCTTGGCTTAATGCGTTAACACTGATGGTTGATGCTGAAAACGACATGCATGCTCCCTTTAATTAGTATGATTTATTTCACTGATGTTGCAACAGCAGCCATTCTGACAAAGATTGCACACGCTGTTCAAGCATCTGCCAACATGATGCAGCTTGTTCATGTTGCGCATGCACTGTGCAAACCGGCTGGCCAACTTCAATCTGACTGCCTGCCAGTGGAATATCGCTTACCCAACTAGGCCACTGCAAAGCGCCCATCTGCATCCTTTGTTGCGCATAGATGATGCTTCTACCACGCGCATGTGGCGCGACTTTTAATTGCTTGGGCAATTTGCCCTGCAAACCTTGCAAATGCAGTTGCATCAAAGGCGGCGTAGTTTGATACAGATCTATGCTGGCGCTTAGTCTTGGATTGAGTTCTAGGCAATATAACGCGTCCTGCTCAGTATGCTGAATCAACACGTCCAAACTATTCAAGCCACGCAATTGATAATGCCGCGTCAACTGCTGCGCCATCTGCAATATCTGCTGTTGCAATACTGGCGCTATTTCTACATGACTCAGCATACGGCTAGCCAGCAGATTGTCCGGCGCAACTGGCCATTGCTGGTGCAATCCTATCGCCTGACAATCACGCCCATCAGCCACAAACAACAAGCCTATACAGTCGCCTGACAGATAGCGTTGGCTGTATTCAGCCGGCTTTAGACTTTCATCAGGCTGTGCCCAACGAATATGGCTACCGCCGCTGCCATGCAGGTGTTTGACCAACACCTGTGTGCCGGATTGCAGCGCCTGACTGGTGGGCGGATAGGCAATATTGAGCGCTGTCAGTTGCGAAAAAAAATCATACGCATGAATACTGGCCATTTGTTCAGCCGTATTTCCCAATAGCGGCAGTTGCTGCGCAATGGCTTGTAACAGCGCTGGCTGAGCCTCTAAGCCAGCCCCATACAGCAGACCAGACAGTTGGGGGTATTGTTGACGCAGGCTGGTGATACATTGCAATACCGCTTGCGCTTCAAAGCCATGCTGCTGATACGGCAATACATGGCTTTGTAATGCTAATTGTTGCGTATCCGCATCGGCAAAGGCATCTAAAGCAATCACCTGATAACCGGCTTGCACCATGGCCTGCACATAGGGTCTGGCGCAGTAAGACAACAGCAAAAACGGGGCGGCTTGCGACAAAGGACGAATTCGCTTTACAGCTTGACGATGCTGCGCGCCATCTGGAAGGCGGACATAAAATCCGAATAATGTTTTTTATCGTCTTCCAACATGGCTTTTAGCATCTGTTGCTGCGTTTTATATTTCACCTGACCAATCGCCAACGCCCCCAAGCCAAGTATCTGCATGCCTGATTGCGCCAAGCCAGCGATGGGCTTGCCATCCATGCCCGCCTCCACCCCTGCAGCGCCAGCCGGTGGCACAGCATTCACATCAGCCACCATTTTCAAATTGCTAGCGCTGGCCAACAGCGCATGGCTAAGCACTTCAACGCCCGCAGCGGCAGTGCAAAATACCACATCCGTCTGTTGCAACACCGTGTGTTTGGCCTGTTCATCACGGCCATCTACCACCTGCAAATCCACCCCATAGCGTTGCTGATACTGCGCCACGTTGGCCTCTACATCCGCCAGCGAGCGGTGCGCCACCATATTCACTGTGGCGCCTAACTGCGCGGCAATCAGTGCGCTACATGCGCCAACTGGGCCGGTGCAACCAAATACGCTAATGCGCAACTTGGCTAAATCTAATTTCCATTGTGCATGTAAATGATGTTCAACCTTGGCCACCAGCGCCGCAGCGGTGGTAAATGCGCCAGACGGATCGGCGAATACCGACACCTCAAACGGCGGCAACATGGCTTGTTTGGCGCTATGCAACATATCCATGGCCAAATCGATATCGCGCCCGCCGATAAAAATCGCCTCGCGCTTCACCCCACTAGGGCCACGCGAAAAAATAGCGTCTTGCACCAAGCCGCTCACCTCGGCAAGCGTGACATGGGTATAAGGCATAATCTTGTCGAAACCGGCGTCATAAGCCATATTCACATCAAAAGGACTAGGATTTTTTGCCGCCGTGAACAAATGCAAAATACTGACTTTTTCCATCGCTATTTCCCCCTACCAACATCAAACCACCATTTCAATCCCATCGCTGCAGCCTTACACCACGCTAGTTAATATCTGTGCCGGCGCGTTATCGGCTTGCGTAATCAGCCATTGCAAACCGCTATCGGCAAACTGTTGCTGCCCCAGTTGCTGCATGGCTAAAGCGCTCTGCATATCCGGCAGAATGGCAAAGCCGGTCGGCCCCCAAGAGCTTTGCCCAACACATTGCACACCTTGCGCTTGCAACAACTGCAATGCAGCATGCACTGTGCGACTGGCATAGCGCTGACCGCCCTGTGCGGGGGCAAAATAATCGCCACAAGCCGCTTGGATTTGCTGAATGGCCAGCGCAAATTGATACAAATCGCGCTCTTGTATAGCTGGCAAAGCGCGCATCAATACCTCACGGCATAAGGCTTGCGCCTGCGCTTTAGGGAACTGCGGAAGATTTTCAAAAGCAGCAATTTCAGCATTGCCATGCACCCCCTGAAAATCTTTTTGCAGAATCAATAAAATCGGCCAATCAGGAAAGTCCATGCGCGCCAATACCGGCGGCACTTCAGAGCCGGCACTACGGCCACCATCGACGATTAAACCGCCTTGCGCAAAGGTCCCCAAGCCTATCCCAGAGCGGGTGGCGCGTTGCGTAATAGTGGCAATCTGCGCCAGCGTTAAGTTTAAGCCAAAGGCCTGATTAATCGCTGCGCCCAAGGCCAAGGCTAGCTGGGTGCCAGAACCTAGCCCAGAATGCGCTGCGATCGCTTGATGAATATGAATCTCGGCGGCGCCTGCGATACCAACCGCATTAAAGATTTTTTGCGCCACTTGCAGCGCCCTTGCACTGTCTTGCCCATACGCTTGCCATTGCTGATGCGGACGCAAGCTAAGTTGCAATTGCGGAATCTTGAGCGCCAAACCCAAACTGCCAAAACGTCTGCCTAATCCCCCATGCAAATCAAAAAAGCCCATATGCAAGCGCGCGCTGGCATGCACAGTCACGGCTTGGGCGTGCAAGGTTTGCTGGGTGCTGGCTTCAAGAGATTGCTTGATAGCTTGATTGGGGGCGTTCACGACAAATTCCAAAATAATGGTAAAAATGCAAAAGCATATTTTACCCTGTATCCGCTAAGTATCGCCAAAGACTGCGCTGATGATTAAAATAACGCCTTTGCCCAAATAAGCGCCTGTGCAATGTTAATTTGCGATGCAGCGCTTGTATCGAGCAATCCCATAAACCCGCAGCATTCAATTGCTGCGTTAACCCGCTGCATTAACATAAGGCCGCCCAAGCACCAATGAACAGCCCATCTGATTGTATGCATATCACCTGCCCCGCCTGTGGCCTGCTGTGCGACGATATTACTGTGTCGCCGCAAGCCCATGGCATGCAAGTGAACACGCATGGTTGTGACATCGCACAAGGCTTTTTTAGCCAGCCTGCGCTAGCTGCGCAAGCCACCGTAGCAGGTCAACCAGTGGCCTTAGCGCAAGCCATACAAGCGGCTGCGCAGCAGATCAGCCGCGCCAAGCAAAGGCTATTTGCTGGGCTAGGCGCCGATGTGCAAGGGATGCGCGCAGTTTTGTCCTTGGCGCAGCAATGTGGCGCCTATCTTGATCATCTGCATAGCCAAGCTGGCTTGCGCAATATCACCATGATGCAGCAGCATGGCTGGCAAACCACCACGCTCACCGAAGTCAAACAGCGTGCTGATTTAATTGTGGTAGTCGGCAGCGATATCGCCAGCCAACACCCACGCTTTTTTGAGCGCATTTTATGGCAAGGCGACGCCTTATTTGGCCAGCAGTTACCACAACGGCGCATCGTTTTCTTGGGCAATGCGCAACTCGATAGCGCGCAAGCCAACTCACCTAGCGGTGCCCAAGCGCAGCATATCGTTTGCTCAGACGCCGATTTGCCCAATGCGGTGTCCTTGTTACATGGCTTATTGCAGGCGCAGCCTATCCCCGCAGAAATTAAACAAGCACCGCTGTATCAAGCACTAAAGCAACTTGCAGAGCAGTTGCGCGAGGCCAAATACAGCGTGCTGACTTGGTCAGCCAAGCAACTGAATATGCCACATGCGGATTTAGTGATACAGCAAATCACCCAATGCGTGGCGGTACTCAACCAAACTACGCGCAGCAGCGCTCTGCCACTGGGTGGCAGCGATGGCGATTACAGCGTCTATCAGGTGAATACTTGGCAAACCGGCTACCCGATACGCAATCGTTTGCTGGCTAATCCTGACCCTCGCCAAGCGCTAGCCCATGGCAATGCCGCTTACGACCCCTATCATTACAGTGCTGAACAGTTGAATGCCGAGTGCGATTTGTTGCTATGGATTAGCTGTTTTAACCCGATAGCCCCGCCACCCAAGCCCGCAACAGCTGGGTCGCAGTGCAGAATCGTGATAGGCCATCCAGCCTTACAGCATGAGCCGGCGGATATTTTTATTCCGGTGCGCATAGCCGGATTACAACAAGCTGGCACGCTGTTTCGCATGGATAGCTCTGTCAGTCTGCCTATACACGCGCCACAGGCTAGCTCGCTGAGCAGCCTAGCTAGCGTGTTACAACAGATACAGGAGGCCTGCCGTGTTGATTAAATTGCAAGGTGGTCGTCTGTATGACCCAATGCAGGGCTGGGACGGCAAACGTGGCGACCTGTATATACGCGATGGTCGTATTGTGGCAGCACCGGCGGCGCACGAGCGCATAGACCAGATTTACGACATCACAGATAAAGTGGTGATGGCTGGGGCCATTGATATGCACAGCCATATCGGTGGCGGCAAAGTGAATATCGCGCGTATGTTATTGCCGGAACAACATCAAGCGGCGCCTAGTCCAGCGCAAATCCAAGACAGTCATCAACAATCGCTTCAACAACATGTATGCGGCCCGGGTTGTGGCCACCCGACGCCATCTGCCTTGACCACTGGCTTGCGCTATGCCGAGATGGGATATACCGCCGCCTTCGAGCCAGCCATCGCCCCTATCAATGCGCGGCAAGCCCATTTGGAAATGGCCGATACGCCGATTATCGACAAAGGCGGTTATGCCATGTTGGGCAGCGACGATTACTTTTTGCGTATGCTGACTGCGCAACGCGACCAACAAGCCATCAATGATTATGTCGCATGGATATTGCATGCCACCCAAGCGATAGGAATTAAAGTGGTGAATCCGGGCGGTATTAGCGCATTTAAATTTAATCAACGCGCCTTAGATTTAGACGAGCAGCATTGCTACTACCAAACCACCCCGCGCCAAGTATTACAAGCGCTATCACGCGCTGTCTATGAGCTGGGCGTGGCGCACCCTTTGCATGTGCATTGCAATAATTTGGGCGTGCCGGGCAATGTGGAAACCACGCTGAATACCATGGGTGCTAGCGATGGTTATCCTATGCACTTGACCCATATTCAGTTCCATAGCTATGGCACCGAGGGCGACCGCAAATT
The DNA here is from genome assembly GCA_964398195.1 of uncultured Methylophilaceae bacterium. Lineage (GTDB taxonomy): Bacteria > Pseudomonadota > Gammaproteobacteria > Burkholderiales > Methylophilaceae > RFPI01. The sequence continues at coordinate 7,879 of CAYNLW010000041.1, forward strand.
CTCCTCTGGCGCCGCGCGTATTGCCGAGGCGCTGAACCGCAACCGGCATATCTCGGCTGATGTCGGGCAAATTTTGTTTAATCAAACAGTGACGGCGTCTGGCGACACCATGCGGCAATTTGCCAACGCGGATTTAGCCACTCCGCATAAATCAGTGCTGATGGATATTGAATGTGATGCGGGTTGTGGCGTGGTGCCGTTTAAGTATCGTGATAAGAATTTTGTTAATGCGCTGCAATGGTCTATAGGTTTAGAAATCTTTTTATTGTGCGAAGACCCTTGGCGCACTTTTCTTACCACCGACCACCCCAATGGCGCGCCTTTCACCAGCTATCCGCACTTGATACGCTTGTTGATGGATAAGAGTTTCCGCAACGATATGTTTAGCAAGCTGAATTTAGACGCACAAGCCATGAGCACTCTCAACAGCATACAGCGCGAATATAGCTTGTATGAGATTGCTATTATGACGCGCGCCGGCGCCGCCAAGATTCTCGGCTTGCGCGATCGTGGCCATCTGTCTGTCGGGGCAGCGGCGGATATTACCGTGTACAGCGAGCAGGCGGATAAAGAGCAGATGTTTAGCAAGCCTGACTATGTATTTAAAGATGGTGAATTAGTGGTGAGAAACGGCCAAGTGGTGAAATTAAGCTGGGGTAAAACGCATACCATTAAGCCTGAATTTGACCGCAGTATAGAGCGCGAATTAAGTGAATATTTTGCCCGTTACCACACCATACAAATGGGCAATTTCAAAGTAAGCGCAGATGAAATCGCAGAAGACGGGCGCGGTGGCGTGGTCAGTCAGCCCTGTATCAAACCTGAGCAGAAAACTTGATTAAGAGCAGTCTATGAATATCAATGGCATACATATCGATGACACCTTTGCTGAAGCTTTTAATATGCGCGCAACACGGGTCATTATCACCGCGCAAAATGTGCGCTGGGCCAGCCATGCCGCACAAGCCATGACGGGCTTTGCTACCTCGGTCATCGGCTGCGGAGTAGAAGCTGGTATAGAAAGAATATTAGACCCTAGCGAGACCCCAGACGGCCGGCCGGGAGTGGCGATTTTAATGTTCGCCATGGGTAGCTCGGTATTGATTAAGCAACTGGAAAACCGCATGGGGCAGACTATCCTGACTTGCCCAACCACAGCGGCTTTCAGCGGTATTGATAGTGCAGAGAAAATCAATCTAGGCAAGCATCTACGTTTTTTCGGCGATGGTTTTCAAACCTCTAAATTGATTAACGGCAAACGCTATTGGCGCGTGCCTGTGATGGACGGCGAGTTTATTACAGAAGAAAGCACAGGCATGGTACGCGCTATCGGCGGCGGCAATTTCCTTGTCCTCGCCACCTCACAAGCTGCCGCGCTTGCCGCTTGCGAGGCTGCGATTGAGGCCATGCAAAAAATTGCCAATGTGATTATGCCCTTCCCCGGCGGCGTGGTGCGCTCGGGGTCTAAAGTCGGCTCTAAATATAAAACCATGTTCGCTTCTACCAATGACGCTTTCTGTCCCACGCTAAAAGGCTTGGGCAATTCGGCGCTGGATAAGGATATCGAATCGGTGATGGAAATCGTCATCGACGGCTTAACTGAGCTGGATATCAAACGAGCCACCTATGCCGGCATCCATGCCATTACCGCATT
>CAYNLW010000042.1:0-9512 GCA_964398195.1 uncultured Methylophilaceae bacterium
AGCCCCGTCCACTCCGCCACGAATTACCCAGTGCCGTACAGCATAAGTAGTTCAACTAAAAGCCCCGCGCAAGCGGGGCTTTTTCTTTTTGTGCGCTTACTTTCTCGCGCTATTTTTCTAGCAATTTTTATGCTTATTTAATGCTACAATACCCCATAATTTCCCTTTTAAATTCAATGTTTTATGTGAAAAAATTGGTAAAAGTGGGGAAATACTTTAATTTTGGTGAAGATGATAAAAATGCGTAAGGCGATTGAGGTTTTGCAGCGGGTGATTGGGTTTGCGCAGTTTCGGGGGGCGCAGCAGGAGATTGTTGGGCACTTGATGGCGGGTGGGGATGCTTTGGTGTTGATGCCTACGGGGGCGGGGAAGTCGATTTGTTATCAGATTCCGGCCTTGTTGCGCAATGGGGTTGGGGTGGTGGTTTCGCCTTTGATTGCCTTGATGCGGGATCAAGTGCAGGCTTTGCAGCAGATAGGTATTCGGGCGGCGTTTTTGAATTCTAGTTTGGATGCGGAGGCGGCGCAGCAGGTTTGTAGAAACTTGTTGGCGGGGCAATTAGATATTTTGTATGTGGCGCCTGAGCGATTATTAACTAGCGGTTTTATCAATATGCTGGAACAGTTGCAGCAACAGCATGCAATCGCTTTATTTGCCATTGATGAGGCGCATTGTGTGTCGCAGTGGGGACATGATTTTCGTCCGGAATATCGCCAACTGACCATATTCCATGAGCGCTTTCCTAATGTGCCTAGGGTAGCGCTGACTGCCACGGCTGATGCGCCGACACGGCGCGAGATTATCGAGCGGCTGGCTTTGCAATCGGCCAAGCAATTTGTCTCTAGTTTTGATCGTCCCAATATCCGTTATCGCGTTCAGCACAAACATCAGCCTAAGCAGCAACTAGAAGACTTTCTCAAGAGCGAGCATCCGCAAGACGCCGGCATCGTGTATTGCTTATCGCGCCGCAGTGTCGATGAAACGGCGGCTTGGTTGCAACAGCGTGGTTGGAATGCCTTGCCTTATCATGCCGGCTTATCCAATGAAGTGCGTAACGCGCACCAAAATCAATTTCTGCGCGAAGAGGCGGTGATTATGGTGGCCACCGTGGCCTTTGGTATGGGCATAGACAAGCCCAATGTGCGCTTTGTCGAGCATTTAGATTTGCCTAAAAGCATGGAAGGCTATTATCAAGAGACCGGCCGTGCGGGTCGCGATGGTTTGCCGGCTGACGCTTGGTTGGTATATGGCTTTGGCGATGTGGTTAATCTGCGCAGAATGGTGGACTCGGGCGAGGCCTCTGAGGAGCGCAAGCGGGTAGAGCGGCAAAAACTCAATGCCTTGTTGGGCTATTGCGAATCGGTATCGTGTCGGCATCAAAGTATCTTGCGCTACTTTGGCGAAGAACACCCCGGCCATTGTGGGCAATGTGATAATTGCCTGACCCCAGTAGCAACTTGGGACGCCACTGTGGCGGTGCAAAAAGCGCTGTCTTGTGTGATTAGGACAGGCCAGCGTTTTGGTGTGATGCACTTAATTGATGTGCTGATGGGCAAAGCCAGTAGCAAAGTTCAGCAATTTCACCATGATCGATTAGTCACCTTCGGGGTAGGCCAAGAGCTGAATGAATGGCAATGGAATAGTGTTTTCCGACAACTGGTGGCAGCGGGATTTTTGTATGCGGATATGGACCAATACGGCGCGCTAAAAATCATGCAAGAACTGGCCAAGCCTGTATTAAAAGGGCAGCAGCAAGTATGGCTGCGGCAAGATATTCAGTATCAACGCACTAAAGCCAACAAAACTAGCAGTAAATCCAGCCTCAAAACCTTTGACAATCCAGCTGATGAAGCACTATGGCAAGCGCTTAAAGCCAAACGTTCGGAATTGGCCAAGCTGCACAGCGTGCCGCCTTATGTGATTTTCCATGACAGTACCTTGTTGGAAATGGTGCAGAAAAAGCCCAGCCATATTGCGCAAATGCGCACCATCAGCGGTGTCGGAGAAGCCAAGCTAGCGCGTTATGGCGAGCAGTTTGTCGCGCTGATACAGTCGCTAGATAATGCGGATATCGATCCTGCTAGCTAATGCCAACAATTCTCAAGTGCTAGCCATGCCACAGGCCTACAACGCCCAGCCTATAACACCGAGCCTACAATACCCCGATGGCTTGCGCCCGCATAATCGCCTCGATTTTGCTATTGGCGCTAAGTTTGCGGTAGATGGTTTTGTGATAGGTATTCACCGTGTGATGAGAAATTTCCAGCCGTCCAGCGATGGCTTTCATAGACAGCCCTTGCGCAATCAGTTTCAGCACTTCGATTTCGCGCACACTAAGACTTTGTTTTAGCTTGCGCCGGCTAATATCCGATTTATTGCGACTCATGCGCCCCGCGATGCAATAGTGTTGCGCCAGGGCGCGCAGCTCTCTGGGGTCTAAATTGGCGGCCAGCTCTTTATGGCTGGTCTGCAAGATTTTCTGCAACATCAGTGGCAAGGTTTCAAGCTGTATCATTTTCGATTCCGCACTCACCGAGTAGTGCACCTTGCCACAAATAATCTGGCTAGGCAGTCCAAAGGTGCTAGAGAATTGATGGCTGCAAATCAAATACCAGCGGGCTTGCCGCTCGCACATCAATATTTGCAGAATTTGCCGCTGCAAAGCATTAATCAAATTATCCTGAATAGGGAGATTCATGGTGATGACTTTTATGGTTGGGTTGGCGATTATTTTTAACAAAGTAAGTGACGCAACAACCCCGATATTGTCCTATAAATAAATCAATATTTGTAGTATTTGCTCGTCAATTTTTGAATTATTTTTGCCTACACGCGCTATCTAAGTTGATGCAACTGTTTGCCCCTAGATAAGTCATACACGCACCCCACGTCTGTGGTATATTTTCGGGTTTGAAATTTTCCCCCTATATTGTTAGAAGCATAGCGAAGGATATTGTGTATGTTGGACTTTGTTCGCAAGATTACGCGTGGTTGGGTAGCCAAGTTAATTCTGACTTTGGTGACCGTGCCGTTTGTGTTGTTCGGTATCGAGGCCTACTTAAAAAATGCCGGTAGCAGCGCTGCCGTTGCCAAAGTGTCTGGCGCCGCGCCGATTACTATTCAAGATTACACCGCAGCTTTGCAAAATCTGCGCGTAGAGCTACAAAAACAAGGGCAAAAAGACTTGGCATTCCTAGATACCCTAGGTGGTCGCCAAGCTTTGCTAGACCGCTTGCTAAGCAGTCGTTTATTAGCCGTCGAAGCGCAAGCGCAAAACTTTGCCGTGAGCGATAACTTTCTGCGCGAATTTATCGTCAATCTGCCAGAGTTTCAGGAAGGCGGAAAATTCTCACAGACGGTGTATGACAAGCTATTGGCAGCCAATCAATTAACCCCATCGCAATTCGAGCAAAAAATCCGTGGCGAATTAATCACCCAGCAAATTCGTGATTCATTCCCCACCTTGGTCAACGCTAGCGCCAAAAGCGCTGACTTGGCTTTGCAAGCGGAATTTCAACAGCGCGATGTGACTATCGTGGAATTTAAGTCCAAAGATTACCTAGACCAAGTGCAGGTCAGCGAGCAAGAAAGCAAAGATTTCTATAACAAGAACAAAGCCAAATTCAATGTGCCTGAGCAAGTGAAATTAGAGTTCTTAACTTTCTCAGCGTCTAATCTGATTCCACAAATGACCGTGACCGAAGAAGAAGCCAAGCGCTTTTACGATGAGAATGCCGATAAATTGCAAGCCAATGAACAACGTCACGCTAGCCATATCTTGTTAGCCTTTACCCCAGGTGCTGATGAAAAAGCCAAACAAGAGGTAAAGAAAAAAGCCGAACAAGTGTTGGCTGAAGTGAAAAAGAACCCAGCCAAGTTTGCTGAATTGGCCAAGAAATATTCACAAGACCCAGGCTCAGCGGAAAAGGGCGGCGACCTTGGTACGTTTGGTCGCGGCACCATGGTCAAGCCGTTTGAACAAGCGGTATTCGCCATGAAGCCGGGGCAGGTGAGCGAGTTAGTGCAATCGGATTTCGGTTATCACATTATTAAATTGCTAGAAGTCAGCGGCCAAGGCCAAGGCTTTGACGCGCTCAAAACGCAAATCCGTGCGGAATTATTATTCCAAAAGGCGCAAGCCAAGTTTGCGGAACAAGCGGAAAACTTTAGCAATATGGTGTATGAACAGTCCACCAGCCTCAAGCCAACCGCAGATAAATTCGGTTTGCAAACACAAACCAGCAATTTGATGAGCTTCCAAGAAGGTGCCAAATTATTCAAAAGCGATCGCTTAATGAGTTTGGTGTTCTCCCCTGAAGTGCTCAAAGATAAGCGCAATTCAGAAGCAGTAGAAGTGGGTCCGAATACGCTAATCTCTGCTCGTGTGTTGGAATACAAGCCAGCCGCGCCTAAGCCATTCGAGGAAGTGAAAGCCAATATCGAGCAGTATTTAAAACTGCAAAAAGCCAGCAAGCTCGCGATAGAAAAGGGCAAAGCCAGCTTGGCCAAAATCAGCGCAGGCGATACTTCAGAAAAACTAGATTGGATTCCTGAAGTCACCATAGACCGCAAAAACGCGCAAGGCTTAAGCGACTTAACCATGCGCAATGCGTTTGCTATCGATGCCAGCAAGTTGCCAGCGTATAAAGGCGTAGAGGACGCGCAAAAAGGCTTTTTGATTATCAAGGTAACCGCCTTGCATAACCAATTGACCGATGATGAGAGCGTCAAACAAGCTTCGGTGAAAGCCTATCGTGCCGCCTTGGCAGAAGAATACGCCAGCGCTTATATCGCCGCTTTAAGCAGCAAGAACAATGTCAAAATCAATCAAAACTTGTTGATGAGCGGAGTGAGTAACGAAGCCCAGTAAAACGGAGCTGCACAACAGCCAATAAAAAAGCCCAATCTCAGATTGGGCTTTTCTTTTTTATTGCGCTTTTGCAAATCAGCGCAAGTGATTCAAGCTGCCAGCCTATTCAATCACCCCAGCCGCAGTAATATTCATACCGCCGTCCACATAGGTAATCTCACCAGTCACCCCAGAGGCCAAATCGCTGCATAAAAAGGCCGAGACATTGCCGACTTCTTCTATCGTCACATTGCGTCTTAATGGCGCGTGTTTTTCGTTGAATTGATACATCTTATCGAAATCCGCGATACCAGACGCCGCCAAGGTTTTAATCGGACCCGCTGACACCGCATTCACTCTTATGCCTTTAGGACCCAAGCTTTGCGCCATATAGCGCACATTGGCTTCCAAGCTGGCTTTCGCCACACCCATCACATTGTAATTCGGCATGGTGCGTTCAGCGCCCAAATAACTGACGGTCAACAAGCTAGCATTTCTACCTTGCATCATAGGCAAGCCAGCCTTAGCCAAGGCAGCAAAGCTATACGAGCTGACATCGTGGGCAATACGGAAATATTCGCGATTGACCTTATCCAAATAATCGCCGTCCAGCGCGTCTTTGGGCACAAATGCCACGGAATGCACCAAAATATCGACGCCATCCCAATGCTGTTTTAATTGGCTATACATCTGCTCTATCTGGTCGTCTTGGCTAACATCACATTGCAACACGATATTCGAGTCAAAATCCTTAGCCAGACCAGCCACGCGATCTTGAAATTTTTCCATTTGATAGGTAAATGCCAGCTCTGCACCTTCGCGTTTCATCGCCTCAGCGATGCCATAAGCAATAGAACGGTTGCTTAGCAAACCAACGATAAGTGCTTTTTTTCCTGTGAGGAATCCCATGATTATTTCCCTTTTTACAAAAACGTCTTGCAAGTGCTGCAAGTCGAATGAGAGCGTTTAAACGCCTTATTGATTGCGAGGATCTAGCGCGTCGCGCAAGCCCTCACCTAGCAGATTATAACCCAACACCGTGATCAGAATGGCGAGACCGGGAAACAGCGATAACCACCAAGCAAATTGAATATACTCTTTGCCATCGGTCAGAATATTGCCCCAAGAGGCTTGCGGGGCTTGCACACCCAGTCCTAAAAAGCTTAAGCCAGACTCGACCAATACCGCGCTGGCCACGCCCAGCACCGAGCTAACGATAATCGGCGTCAAGCTATTGGGCAGCAGATGTTTAAAGATTAAGCGCATATCCTTGGCGCCCAGTGTCTGCGCAGCCAATACAAACTCTCGGTTGCGCAAGCTTAAAAATTCCGCCCGCACCAAGCGCGTCACGCCCATCCAAGAGGTCAGGCCGATGACGATCATAATGTTCCAAATAGAAGGGGTTAAAAAGGCAATCACCGCCAAAATCAAAAAGAAGGTAGGAATAGACAACATAATGTCCACCAGTCGCATCAATAGCGTATCCACCCAGCCACGATAGTAGCCCGCTAATGCGCCCAGCAAGATGCCTATGCTAGTGGCGATACCCACCGCCACGATACCTACCAATAGCGAAATACGCGCGCCAAACAGCATGCGCGACCAAATATCGCGCCCCAGCGCATCAGTGCCCATCCAATGTTGGCCAGAGGGCGGCAATAGAATCGCTTTAACATCGATCGCATTCGGGTCATACGGCGCAATCCAAGGCGCCAATAAGGCCAATAGCAAAATCAGGCTGATGATAAGCAAGCCGCTAAGTGCGAGGGGATTTTTTGCGATTTTATGCATTACATCACCCCTTTTCTAACCCGTGGGTCAGCCCACGCATAAGCCACATCGGCTAATAAATTGCCTAACAAAGTCAGCGCCGACCCTATGGTCAAAATGCCCATAATCACCGGAAAGTCGCGCATTAATACGGCATCGAAAAACAGTTTGCCCATGCCGGGGATAGCGAAAATCGATTCGGCGATCACCGAACCACCGATTAAGCCGGGAATGGATAAGCCAAAAATAGTAATTAACGGCAATAGCGCATTGCGCAGCGCATGGCGGAAGATAATGGTGTTTTGCGGCAAACCCTTGGCCTTGGCGGTGGTGATGTAGTCCTGATGCAATACTTCCAACATGCCATTGCGCACAAATAAAGAAATGCCGGCCAAGCCAGTAATGCCAGAGATAAACACCGGCAAAGCCAAGTGCTTTAGCGTATCCAGCGCATACGCCCAGCCCGACAGTTTCTCCGCGCCTAGCGAATGTAAGCCGGAAATAGGTAACCATTGATGCGCCACACCGGTCCAATACATCAACATCAAAGCCAACCAAAAGCCTGGAATGGCAAAGCCGATAAAGACAAATAGCGTGATACTGCGGTCGGGCAGGCGGTTTTGTGTCAATGCGGAAATAATCCCCAAGGGCAGGGCGATCAGAATAATCAGCGCCATACTCAATACATTAATCAATAAAGTAATCGGCAAGGCCTCTTGTATCATGCCTTTTTTAGTATTGTTGTTTTCATCTGTGGTCTGCCAAAACACCGGCCGTTGGTGGCTGGCAAACGAATTGCCAAAATCCAATTGACTCATGCGCTCTAGCCATAAGCCATATTGCACAATCACAGGCTTATCTAAGTGATATAACTCGCGCAGCTTTTGTCTAGATTCTTCACTAGCCTTGGGGTTAAAACCCGCTTCTGTGCTGGTGATATCGCCCGGCGCCAAATGCATAATAAAAAATGAAATCAAGCTGATGCCTATCAGCATAGGAATCATCCAGAACAAACGTTTCAGTAAATATTTCAGCATGATTTAATTCGCACTAATCTCGTTACGGCGCAAAGCCTGTGGGATATACCATTGATAGGCATTGTGGCCTATGCCCGCCGGTGGCGCGGGGTTGTCTATGCCTTTCACCCGCTTGTGGATAGCGGGCAGGCCATAGCCGGCATACAGATACACAATCGGGCTGTCTTGATACAGCAATTCGGCAAACTGATGGTAGATTTTCTGCCGCGCATCAGGATTAAGTTCCAAGCGACCCGCCTCTAACAATGCATCGACCTGCGCATTGTGATAGCCAATAAAATTAAATTGTCCGGGTTGTTGTTGCGATGAATGCCAAATATTGAACTGATCCGGCTCTTGCCCCAAGCCCCAGCCCAGCACCACTGCGCTAAAGTCGCCGGTTTTGATAAAGCGGCTGATAAAGGTCGCCCATTCCACCACCCGTATCGACACATCTACCCCCACATCTTTTAAGCGACGTTGTATCAGCACAGCGGTCATTTCCCGCTCTTTGTTTTGGTTGGTGAGAATCTCAAAGCGCAATGCTTGCCCATCTTTATCCACCACCCCATCACCATCATGGTCGATATAGCCAGCCTCGGCCAGCAAGGCTTTGGCTTTGGCTGGGTCATAAGGGTAGGGGCTTAGATTGGGATTGCTCCAGCGTGTGCCGGGTTTGTAGGGCGAAGAAACTGGTTCACCCAAGCCTAGCAAAACGCCGTCGATAATTTCTTGTTTATCAATGGCGTAATTAAACGCTTTGCGCACGCGGATATCGTTAAACGGCTTGCGCTTTAAATTAAAGCCAAAATAGGTATAGCTATTGCCTAGCTCTTTATACAGATTGAATTTTTGATTGAGCTCGGCGCGCGCCGGAAAAATACGCGCATATTGCACCGAGTTCAGCCCCATAGAATCGATATTGTCCGCCATCAGCTCAAGAAACTGCGCTGCCTTGTCGGGAATGATGCGCGACAACAAGCGTTCAATATTGGGTGGACCTTGGCTAGCCAATGGATTGCGCACTAGGCTGATGCTTTCACCGTTATTCCAGCTGCCTAATTGATAATAATGGCTGCCTATCGGGTGTCTGGCGAAGTCAGTGTTATTGATATCCTTGCCTTGCAATAAATGCTTGGGCAATACGTGCATACTGGCCCAAGAGTCCAATGCCGGCGCATAGGGCTGCGCATAGCTCACCACAAAGGTCAGCGCATCTGGCGCACTGGCTTGTTTGACTAATTTATAGTCGGCGCCATAGGGGGTGCGGGTATTGTCATCGGTCATCACTTGCCAAGTAAACAACACATCTTGGCTGGTCAGCGGCTTGCCATCTGCCCATTGCATATTCGGTTTAAGGTGAAAAGTGATGGTTTTCTTATCCGCCGACACTTGCCAGCTTTGCGCCAGCTCACCGGTCAGTTCCAGATTTTTGTCGTATTTCAATAAGCTATTAAAAATATTACCGGCAATGGCAGAAGCAGAAGATTCGCCAGCCAACATCGCGATTAAGCCACTAGGCTCACCGGAGAGGGCGTCCACCATAGTGCCGCCAGATTGCACTGGGTAGCTTTGGGATAACGCTTGATTTTCTGTGCTTACTGGTGCGCCGCAACTTTGCAGCAGCAGCGCCATTGCACAGGCAGATAAAAGCATTAGCAAACGTGCTGCAGGCTTGCGCCAAGGAAAAGGGAATGTAGTCATAACCGCGTTTAATTAATGGGCTTTCCTGTGACGTCTGACTTTGGATTTAGTTTCTTTGGACCTAGAATTGAAACGAGATTGGCTTTTTTTGGATTGGCTATGGTCGCTATCGAAATTCTGGCTAAAGTCGAGTGGGTTAGCGCTATTAATCATCAAGGTTTGCCCCACGCTAA
>CAYNLW010000043.1:0-9281 GCA_964398195.1 uncultured Methylophilaceae bacterium
GTCTAGGGCCCCTACCTGGCCGAGATTGACCCCCCCCCTACCTCCGCTGTCGGGCGGCGCGGACGGCGGCAGTCTTGGCGGAGTGGCAGGCGCCGCAGAGGGCCTGGCCGTTTGAGAGATCAAGGGCGGCGCCGCCGTCGGCGATCTCAACGATGTGGTCGGCAAAGAGCCTCGTGCCGGTTCGGGCGCAGCCCTGGCAGGCGTGGGCGGCGCGGCGGAGTACGGCTAGGGACCATTTGCGGTGGGCTTCGCTGCCGTAGTGGGCGGCGCGCTGCTTGGGGGCGGGCCTGACCGCACGGTTGTCGCCTTGGGCGAGGCTCGGGCGGAGGAAGCGCGTCACATTAGTGAGCCCTCCTCGCGAAACGCAAAGCGCCCGGGGCCGTTGGGCACCGGGCGCGAATCGTGATCTGTAGATACTCATGCGCGAAACGTGACGCGCCGTCAAGCGGCGTCGAGGGCGGGGGGATCATCGCCCTCCGCCCAGCCGGCGATCACCGCGTAACGGTGCAGGCTTCGACGCAGCAGGCGCAGCGTCCGCGCCTGGTTTTGGCGCAGCGCATCGGCCGCCTGGCGCAGGCCAAGGCCGGCGGTGCAGATCATCCCGGTAAGTTGGTCCAGCGTGGCGCCGGCGCGGTTAATAGGGAACGCGCTCGCCCAACCATGCCAGGGCACATAGCGCCGGTGCTCCGCCTCCATGATGTGCAGCCAGCTATCCTCCAGCGTCTGGCCGGTGCTGGCCGCCAGCCGCTCGCGAAGCTGCGTCCGCACCTGGGGCGAGCCGGCGCAGTCGAGCGCCATCTCGACCATGGCCAGGTCACGCCCCGCCCGCAGCTCGACGGCCGCGATCTGCCGCCGCTCCCGCAGCGCGGTGAGCCTGTCCCGCAGCAGCAGGCGGCGCGCGGCCTGGGCCTCGGCATCGGCGAGCCGCTGCTCAGGCCGGTAGGGCGAGGAGCTGCGCCGCGCCACCACCGCCGCCGCCATCCCGTCGCTCATCACGAAGGGCGCCGGCTCCGAGGCCAGGTCGATCTCGCCCACCAGCTCCGTCAGGCGCGCCACGCTCACGCGGCGAGGCCGGGCGGCGGGCCCATGCAGCCGCTCGCCTGCCATGCCGCAAAGGCCGCCGAGCGCGCCGCCACCCGCGCTTCCGCGCCTGTGTCGAGGGGCTTCGGCTGCCCTTCCGCCATCACTTCCGCCACCGCCTTGGCGAAGTATTGCAGGCTGCCCGGCGGCGTGTAGCGCGGGCGTTCCGAGACCCGTCGCACCGCCTCCCGCAGCATGGCGGGCGTGGCGCCGCTGGCCAACCAGCCGCGCACGGGCTGGAGGTTCCACTGCCCCCGCGCGCTATCCATGCCGGCCATCGCCGCCAGCTCCATGCCAAGCGCAACCCAGCCCTCGCCCGCGCCCGCGGCTGCTGCCCCCTTCTCTTCAGAAGAAGCTAAGCTAGCCGCGCGTGAGCTTTCATCCCTGGGTTTCTGTTCGGTTTCCTGGGTTTCCCCCAGCCCGCCCGCGACGGGCAGCATGAGGCTGCCCTGCTTGCGCGCCGCCGCCGCCTCGGCGGTCTCGCCCTTGCGCGGGCGGCCACCGCGCAACCCATTGAGCCGCGCGGCTTTCGCGCGCTCCGCCCCTTCCACCGCATCGGGCAGGCGGAGGCTCGCGCCATCCGCGCCGCGCTCCGCCAGGCCGCGCCGCTCGAGGGCGGCAAGTGCGGTTTCGACTTCGGTTTCCGCGTGGGATACCGCAAGCGATACCGCCGTGAGGAAACCGAAATCGGAACCCAAGCGCAAAACCCCATCATCGGTGGCGAGCGCGAGGCGCATCAGCTTCAACCAGAGCATCTGCGCCGCCATCGGCAGCGTGCGGAGACGCACATCCTCTTCGAGGCGCCGGAACAGGCGCTCGCAGGCACAACGCTTTCCCATGATCACATCCCCAGCGCGCGGCGGTACAGGTCGAGCAGCGTCTCGAATTCCTCCACATCGGCCGGCTCTTGCTGGCGGATGCGGATCACTTGGCGGATCACCTTCACGTCGAAGCCCGCGCCCTTGGCCTCATGGAAGATATCCTTGATGTCATCGCCGAGACTCTTCCGCTCCTCCTGAAGGCGCTCGATGCGCTCGATGATGGAGCGAAGCCGATCGGCCGCGATGCCGCCGACTTCGGTGGCGGCTTCGCGTTTCGGTTTCTTGGGTTTCCGCCCATGCATCTGATCCAGGGCAGCCTCCATAATCTCCGGCGTCGCGGTGACGCGCTGACCATCCCGCGTGGTGATGGCGATGGTATCGATGCCACTCATCCCGAATTCCCCCTTCGCACATCCACGAATTCCACCACCCGCTTCAGCCCCAGCGCGGCCAGCATCTTCGGCCCCGGATCGACGCGGGCATTCAGCACGTCCGAGACATGCCCCTCACTCAACCCTTGCGCCCGCGCCCAGGCGCCCTGCGAGCCCGCGAGCGCGCAGGCATCCCGGAGGCGCGCATAGACATCGAGGAGCTGGAGGCGCGCCGTCACAGCGCCCCCACCCCCGGCAACGCCGGCCCATCCCATTCCTCGCCCTCATCGCGGAACCAGGTGGTGCGATCATCGAAGCGCACGCGCACACTGCCCGTGGGGCCCTGGCGCTGCTTGGCCACCACCAGCTCCCCCCAGCCGAGCGTGGCGGCGCAGCGCGCGGCCCAGGCTTCCTGCCGGCGCTCGAAATCCTCCGCCTTCTCCTTCTCACGCCGCTGCGGCGTCGCGTTCTTCAGGTAGTAATGCTCGCGGTAGAGGAACATCACCACATTGGCGTCCTGCTCCAGCGAGCCGGAATCGCGCAGGTCGGAAAGCACCGGCCGCCGGTCATCCCGCTTCTCGACATCGCGCGAGAGTTGGGAGAGCGCGATCACCGGCACATCCAACTCCCCCGCCAGCGCCTTGAGGCCGGCGCTGATCTCACTGATCTCGGCATTGCGATTCTGCCGCGCGGCCTCCGCCGAGCTGCGCATCAGGCCGAGGTAATCCACGAACACCGCATCCAACCCCTGCCGCCGCTTGAGCCGCCGCGCGAGGCCGCGGAGATAGGCGACGGTGGGGCTGGCCCGCTGCACCCAGGTGAGCGGCAGCGCGCCCATGGTGGCGCGGGATTGCATGAGGCGCCCGGTCTCTTCCTCGGTCAGCTCGCGCAGCCGATTCGTGCCGGGGTCCAGGATGCGCCCGCGCAGCACGGCCAGCAGCGGCAGCCCGGCGATGGCCGCCTGGACGCGGGCGGAAATCTCTTCCGCCGCCATCTCCGCCGTGAGGAAGAGCACGCGATGCCCCTCGGATGCCGCGCGTACCGCCATGCCGGTGCCGATCGCCGTCTTGCCCATGGCGGGCCGGCCGGCCAGCAGGATGAACTGGCGGCGCCGGAAGCCGCCGAGCATCCGGTCCACAGCCGGATAGCCGCTGGTGACGCCGACGATGCCGTGCGCGCTTTCCCGCGCGGCGAAATGGGCTTCGATCGCGCGGCCCGCGGCCTCGCCCGCGCTCACCACATCATCGCCGGCGCCGCCATCGGCGGCGGATTCGGCAAGCGCATAAAGCCGGCCTTCGGCGGCATCGAGGATATCGGCGCCGGTGCCGGCCTCGATATCGCCGAAGGCTTCCAGCACCACCGATTCGCCGATCTCGGCGAGGCCCCGCCGTAGCCAGGCGTCCCGGATGACGCGGCCGTATTCGCCGGCGTTGATGATGCCAACCATGGCAACCAGAAGCTGCGACAGGTAGGCGGCGCCGCCGACCTCGGCGAGCGTGCCGGAATGCTCGAATTGCTGGCGCAGCGTGATCACATCGGCCAACTGCCCGGCATCGATGCGCGCGGCCATCGCCTCATAGATCCGCCCATTGATAGGGTCTGCGAACATCGCCGGCCGTAGGAAATCCTGCACCTGCTCATAAGCGCGGTTGTTGGCGAGGATCGCGCCGAGCAGCGCGTGCTCCGCCTGCTGATTGGCGGGCGGCAGGCGCAGCCCGGTGAGGCGCGGCGGGGCGGCCTGTAGCGCGGCACTCATGCGGCGGCACCGGGCGGCGTGCCGCGCAGCACAGTCGCTTGCGCGGCCAGATGCGGATACCGCCCAAAGCGCGAGGGCCAACGATAGCCGAACTCCACAATCTCCGCCCGCTCTGCCGCCGCATACTCGGCGGCCAACAGCTCCACGGCCTCCGCCTCGCTATAGCCCGCCTTGATGAGGCGGTTGAGCTTGCGGCGGGCCTGCAAGTCGCACCAGTTCACCACGGCATTCTGCAGGATGTGCCGCAACGCTGCGGGCAACGCATCAAAAGCGGCAAACCGATCGCCATGGAGGCGAAGAATCGGAGCCGCAGCAGTGCGGTTGTTCCCCATGCCAGCGCCACCCGCGCGAGGCCGAACAGCGCCAGCGCGGCGGTAAGGTAGAGCAGCAGCGCACCCCCCAAAAAGCGCGGGCGCGGCGCCCGGGAAAGCGGCCGCGCCCGCCAGTTGAAGGGGAGAAACGCCAACGGCACACAGCCCGCAATGATGTGAACTATGTCCGTCACCAGCGGCGAGTCGCGCGCCGCCCGCATCGCCGGCCGCAGCCGGCAATCCCTGTTCCACCCGCATCACGCCGGCACCGCCTGGCGCCGATGCGCCGCCTCGCGCGCCACCATCTTCGCCCGGAAGGCCGCGCGCCGCTCATCTTCACGCGCGGACTTCGCCGCCTGCCGCCGGGCCTTCTCGGCATAGACCGCGCCTGGGCGTAGAGCGCCTGCCGTTCGGCGCTGCGGGGCGGCAGGCGGTCACCGGCATCATAGAGCAGTTCCGCCGCATAACTCGGCGAGACGCCATCGAGATTGATGGGATAGCCAAACAGGCTGCGCAGCATCACGCCCGCCCCCGCGCCGGCGCCGCCAGCAGCGCGTCCACGCGCCCGCGCCAGCTCGCCCGCGCCGCTGCTTCCAGCACCGACACCAGGTCCCGCGCGAAATCCCCCGCCGCGCCCTCGCTCGGCGCCTCGCCGGCCTCCAGCCCCAACGCCATCACCAGCACCAGCATCCGGTCCGCCAGCGTGAGCCCGGTAATCGAGCGGGATTGTCGCACCAGGATGGCCGCGCATTCCTGCCGCAGCTCCGCCATCATCGGGCTGGCATCGGGCGTCGCGGACCAGGCGGGCCACAGCATCACGCCGCGCTCTCCCGCTGGACGAAGCACACCGCGAAATGCGTGGGGCAGTAGGCGTGGCGATTGTCATAGCGCGGCGCGTCGCAGAAGCGATGCGCGCCGAAGGCCGGCCGCTCCTGCCCCACAGCGGAAACCGGCAGCCGCCCGCGATCGGCGCCACGGGGGCGGGCGGCGCCTCCACCCGCGCGGGGCGCGGGATCAGGGCGCGGATGCGCGCCAGGCGCGCGGCATCGACATGCGGCCCCGGCTTGGGCTGGCGCGCGGCGGGCGGCAGCGGCGGCGGGCGACGGGGCTCCGCCGCCACCTTCTCCGCCCGCGCCGCGCGGCGCTTGGCATGGGTGGCGCGGGCATTGGCCTCCCGCAGAATGGGGCTATCCCGGCCCGGCAGATTCAGCCGATGCGCCTTGCCCACCACCGCATTCTTCGAGAAGCCCAGGCGCCGGCCGATTTCGCTGGCGCTATGCCCGGCCAGCCAGAGCTCGCGCAGCTGCGCGATGGCGGCATCATCCCACACCGCGTCACCCATCAGCGCCGCCCCCCGCGCCGGGCGAGGGCGCGGCGCATGCGGCGCAGCGCGAGGTCGCAGAGATCATAGCAGCGGTCACCCCACCACCCCGCGATGCGGCTCACCGCCCGCCATAGCCATACCCGCATGCATCTCCCCCTCCAGCAGCGCGAGCGTCGCGCGCAGTTTTGCGGCGTGCTCGCGCCGCACCTGTTGATGCGCAGCCATCACGCGCAGCCATTCATCGGCGTAGAGGCGCCCGCCCTCGTACAGGATGGCTTTGAGCCGCCGCTCGGTGATGCCGCATCGGGCGGCGAAGAGGGCGCGCCCGCGCTTGAGCCCGTGCGCCACTTCGTACTTCCGGCAAATGTCAAGGAATTCGTGTTCCGGATTTTCGGCCCACAGTGTCCAGGTATTCGGCATCAGAATCCTCCATCCTTCGGGTCATGGCAGTGACCACGGATGGAACGGAAAGCGGGCGGGATGGGGGTTTGCGCCCCCCGTCCCGCCCGCGCCATGCTTGGGGGGAAGTTGAGAGGGGATGATGGATGGAATGGATAGTCTTGCTGCCGCTGTGGATCGGCATGGCGCTTGTGATTGCGCTGGTCGCGAAACGTCAGGGCCGCGATGCCGGCGGCTGGTTCCTCTACGGCTTCCTGCTGTGGCCCGTGGCCCTGGTGCACGTGCTGTGTTTGCCGCCGATCGAGGAGGCCGCGCCGCCCGTGACGCGCATCAATGCCGCCCCGACAACAGCGACGGCTGCGCCGCTGCCGCCCGGCGCAGCCAACCGCCACTCCCCCTTTCGGAGCATGCCCGCAGCAGCCGAACCACCCGCCAACTCCAGCATTTTCGATCAGGTCGCCGAGGCGCGCGCGAAGGTGGAGCTGCTGGAGCTGCAGAAGCGCATCCGCGAACTCGAAGCCGAAGCCGAAGCGCCACCCCCGCCGGCTGGCGACGGCCCCAGGCAGCAAGACGGCATCGGGCGGTAGCATCACGCCGCCTCCGCCTGCTGCACCAACCGCTCGCGCAGCGCGTCCGCGCCCGGCGGCTGCCACTGGCTGCCCGCCTCGATCGCCATGCGCCAAATCGTCAGGTGGTGCTCGGGCGGGATGCCGCGCTTGCCCCAGTTGCTGGCGGCGGAACGGCGCAACCCCAGCTTGAGACTGAGCGCGGTAGGCCCGCCCAGGGCGGTGATGATGTCGGCATCCGTGACCATGCCTAACCATACCCACGAAGTGTGGGTATTCGTCAACCCAAAGAATGGGGAGACAACCGGGCTGGCCCGGCGCATCCCGCAACCCATGGGACGGCCGAGGAAAGTCACACTCGATCCAGCGTCACTGATGCGCCAGCACATTGGCCGGCGCTTGGCCGCAGCGCGCCTGGCCCTTAATCTCAGCGCCGAGGCGATGGCCCATACGCTCGGCGTCAGCAAGAAAGCCTA
The DNA here is from genome assembly GCA_964398195.1 of uncultured Methylophilaceae bacterium. Classification (GTDB taxonomy): domain Bacteria; phylum Pseudomonadota; class Gammaproteobacteria; order Burkholderiales; family Methylophilaceae; genus RFPI01. Next base: position 7,105 of record CAYNLW010000043.1, read on the forward strand.
TCAAGCCTGGGAGGCGGGGCAGAACACGCTGCCGCCGCTTGTCGCCTATCGGCTCTTCGCGCTGGAAGGCATCCCGATGGAGTGGATTTATGCCGGCGACCTGCGCCGGGCGGAGTACGCCCGCGCCCAGGCCATCACCGAAGCTGCCGCCGCGGTCGGGGCGGTGATAGGGGGTGCGGTCCCTCAGTTCGAGACTGACGCCATACCCGCGCCTGCCGCTCCGCCGCCCCGCAGATTACGCGTATTTCACGAAGGGCAGAAGACCTTGAAGGCGCAGTAACCACGGATCGTGGAAATTATCGCTTGCTCTAATCCACGGATCGTGGATAGCGTGCGGCTCCCAACCCGGAGCCGCCCATGTCAAACCCCACCTCACCGGAACCCTTCCCCCTCGGAAGCCTCGTTCGGGACACCATCACTGGCTTTAGCGGCATTGCCGTCGGCCGCACCACTTGGCTCTACGGATGCGCCCGCATCACGATCGAGCCGACCGAACTGAGGGACGGCAAACCAATCGAGCCTCAGTGGTTCGACGAGCAGCGCGTCGAGATCATTGAGCGCCGCGCTCCCACTGTCAGCGCCAGCAGCAGCGCCACCACCGGCGGCCCGCAGCGTGACCCCTCCCGCAGCAGCGCGAGGGCTTAAGCGATGCCGCATCAACCAATCTTCCCTCCCCCCGCCGATCTCTGGACCAGGCGCGCCGATTGGGTGGATGCCGAGGACGGCACCATCGTGGCCGTCGCGCCCGGCTATGACACGTCGCGGCACAGCCCCGTCCCGGACAGCGCCACCCTCTGGCCCGCCCGCCGGTCGCTGATCGCCGCCGCGCCGCGCCTGCGCATGATGCTCCGGCTGATGCTCGAGCATCTGGAGGGGCTGCCCGCGCCCCTCCAGCCCGCCGCGATGATGGAGGCCGCCCGCGCGGAACTCGCCCGCATCGAGACCGAGGCCGCTGCCGGGCAGGTGGCGCCGTGAGCGCCCCCTGCCCATGGCGTGAGAGTGCGGCGGCACGCTCTCTCACACTGGACCCCGCCACCAATGCCGCCCTCGTGCACGCGGCCGAAATGCTACGCATCACCGCCACAATGGCGCGCCGGGGCGAAGACACGCTGATCGCCGAATACGCGGCGGCGCTCCGCGCCCTGCATCTCAATTACCTCCGGGGCAACCCTCCATCGCTGGTTGCGGCCGGCCTCGCGCCGGTGGGCGGGGCGTGATGCCCGGCCCCCGCCCGCCGCATCACCCGGATGCGCTCTGCGCGCTGGAGGCCGCGGCCGTCGCCGCCCGCCACGCGCGCATGGCGGCGCTGGCCCGCCTCGCCGCCATGCCGGACCAATCCGGCGAGGAAGTCTGCGCGTTCCGCGCCGATCTGCCCTGGGGCTACGTGGAACGCGGCGCGCTTCAGGTCGCCGCCATCGAGGGCGCCATCGCCAACCGCTTCGGCATCTTCCCCATGATCTTCCACTACTCGCACCGTGGCACCTTCCTTAGCCGCGCCCAGGCGCTGGCCCTGCTGGAAGCCGAGGCCAAGGGCCGCGCGGCATGAACACCGAGCACGTCATGGCGCTGCTCTGCGCCCAGCCCGGCCTCACCGCCACGCATCTGCTCACCTGGGCGGAAGGCGCCGATCGCCGCGCCGCCCATTACCGGGACACCGGCCAGGATCATCTGGCGCAGGAGGCCATCGCGCTCGCCCGCGCCATGCGCGCGGAGGCCGCCACCGGCCGCTGGCCGCACCCGCCCAAAATCCCCACCAACGCCGAGGAGGCCCTTTGATGCTGCCCATCAACACCCTGGCGCTGGAGGAGGCCGCGCGCCTACCCCGCGCCTGCTCCGGCCTCGGCGTCGCCGCGCTGGCGCTGCTGGCCGGCTTCGCGCCCGTGGCGCTGCTCTGCATCGCCGCGAGGCTCTTTCGATGAGCGCGGGTATCGTGGGGGCCGCACAGGCGCTCCGCCACGCCATCACCCTCTGCCGCCTCCGCGAGTGGGGCGCGTGCAGCGATGGCCGCGAATGGTTCCGCAAGAAATTCCCCAGTGGGGGCGCCTACGCGGAGGTGCTGGTCGCGCTGCTCGATAACGGCAAGCGCAGCGACGCCGCCTGGCTGGACCGCGCTGTCCTGACCGCATGGGGTGGCGACAAGGCATTCATCGAGCAAGCGGTTGCGGACCAAATCCGCA
>CAYNLW010000044.1:0-9241 GCA_964398195.1 uncultured Methylophilaceae bacterium
GACAGCCTTGATCACTATTTGCGTTCGATCAAGAGCATTCCTGTGCTGAGCGCAGAAGAAGAATTTGAATATGCCCGCCGCTTGAAAAACGAAAACGATTTAAACGCTGCTAAGGCGCTGATTATGTCGCATCTGCGACTGGTCGCCAGCATCGCCCGTGGCTATGCCGGCTATGGCTTGCCACAAGCGGACTTGATTCAAGAAGGCAATATCGGGCTGATGAAAGCGGTGAAGAAATTTGACCCTGAGCGTGGCGTACGCCTGGTTTCTTTTGCGATTCATTGGATTAAGGCCGAGATACACGAATATATCGTGCGCAACTGGCGTTTGGTGAAAATCGCCACCACCAAAGCGCAACGTAAGTTGTTCTTTAATTTGCGCAGCCTGAAACAGGGTCCTGGCGCATTGCAACCAGACGAAGTGCAGATGATTGCGCGTGAGCTTAAGGTCAAACCAGAAGAAGTCACCGAAATGGAAACGCGCTTATTTGGCCAAGAGGTTTCCTTGTATGGCAATAGCGACGACGATGCAGATGAGCATTACAGCCCTATCGCTTATTTGGCCGATGAACAGCCTGAGCCTAGCCAATTATTGTCTGATTTAGAACAGCAAGAATTGCATAGCACAGGCTTAGCTAATGCGCTGGCTGCCTTAGACGATCGCAGTCGCGATATCGTGCAAGCGCGCTGGTTGCAAAGCGAACAGGCGGCCACCTTGCATGATTTGGCGGATAAATACGGCGTGTCAGCCGAGCGTATTCGTCAGATTGAACAAAAAGCCATGGAGAAAATTAAATTGGCTTTGACGGCTAACTAAACTCAATTGCAATGACCCAAATAAAAAGCGGCTGAAAAGCCGCTTTTTTTATGTCTAACCCTTGCGCAAATTAATGCAGAAAAATCACCGACAAAGCGCTTAACCAAGCAAACACTATCATGGCGATGACCACTGTCATGGGTAAATTCTCAAATGTAAAAAACTTTTTCATCATGCACCTTTCAATAAAGCGTTAGTTTAAATGACATCATCATTTCGTCTCAAGCAGCATTTCTTCTTAAGCACCATTTCGTCTCAAATTCTAGGCCAGCTTATTTGCCGCCTTATCCAATTTATTCTGTATCTTGCTGTTGCGAGGGCTGATTAAAGGGAATCAATGGGTCATCATCGTCCATCAAAATACGCTGTGCGGGGCCTTCTAAATCATCATATTGACCGCTTTTAATCGCCCACAAAATACCGCCCGCTGCCAAGCCGACAAACACCACCGTCAAGCCCAACAAATACAATAAAGTTTCAACCCCCAAGCGATTCTCCTTGAATAGCGCTATGTTATGACGCTTATCTAAATTGTGTTTTGCGCTATATCAAATGGCTAGCATTCCATCAAAAGCGCAGATAAGCATCACTGCGCGGGAATTTTATCACCTGCCTAGGTTCAAAGTTGAGCAATCTTGCGCATGGCTGAGCTTTAGCACTACTGACAGCCTGCTTCTGCTATCATAACGCCTTTATTTTATTGACCTATATGAACGATACCGCTAAGCCTACCCCACGCCCTGTGGACATCAAACTGCATCAAAAATCCCGTTTATTAGAAATTCATTTCGAGGATCAATCGCACTGTATGTTGTCGTGCGAGTTTCTGCGCGTCTATTCGCCCTCCGCCGAAGTGCGTGGCCATGGCATAGGACAAGAAGTGCTGCAGGTAGGCAAAGAGGACGTCAATATCGTGGGCATAGAACCGGTCGGGCAATATGCCATTAAATTGATTTTTAGCGATGGGCATGACACAGGCTTGTATTCTTGGGACTATTTGTATGAATTAGCCAAGCATTACGAAAGCATGTGGATGGACTATATCGCCCGCCTTGAAGCCGCCGGCTATCAGCGCAAAATGCAGTGAGGATTAGATGAGTCAAGATAAAGCAAGCCAACAGGATAAACAAACCCACTTTGGGTTTCAGACCGTCAATGAACAAGACAAAGTGCACAAAGTGGGCGCGGTGTTTCATTCTGTCGCGCAACAATACGATGTGATGAACGATCTCATGTCGCTGGGCTTGCATCGCTTATGGAAACGTTTCGCAGTGCAAGTGAGCGGAGTGAAAGCAGGCGACCGCGTATTGGATATCGCTGGCGGTAGTGGCGATTTAACTCGGCTGTTTAGCCGCGCCGTGGGGGCCGATGGCGAGGTAGTGCTAACCGATATCAATGCTTCTATGCTAGAAGTTGGGCGCAATCGCCTGTTGGACGAGGGCATAGTGGTACCGACCTTGCAATGCGATGCAGAAAAACTGCCTTTCCCGTCACAAAGTTTTGACTGCGTGATCGTTGCCTTTGGCTTGCGCAATATGACCCACAAAGATCAAGCCTTAGCGGAAATGCAGCGGGTATTAAAAGTGGGCGGGCGCTTGTTGGTGCTAGAGTTTTCTCAAGTATGGAAGCCCTTGCAGCCGGTGTATGACGCTTATTCATTTAAGCTGATTCCGTTAATTGGCAAGCTGGTGGCCAAGGACGCTGATAGCTATCAATATTTAGCCGAGTCTATACGCATGCACCCCGACCAAGAAACCCTTAAACAAATGATGCAGCAAGCTGGCTTAAGCAAAGTGGAATACTACAATCTAGCCGCTGGTGTGGTGGCCTTGCATAAAGGCTGGAAGCTGTAATCCAGCGCACTGTTAGGCCATGATAAAACCGCTATTTAATCAATTTCTGCAACACCTGATGGCACAAAACCCCGCCATCGCACAATCTTTGCAGTCCTTGGCTGGCAAGCATATAGCCATTCAAATGCTGTTATTACAAGCCAAACTTTGTATTCTGGAAAATGGCTATTTAGCCATTGCGCCAGACTCTGCCACTGCGGACGCAGTTATCCGCCTTAACCCTAGCACCTTGCTGCGTTTGATGAGCGGCGATCATCACGCCAGTCAGTCTATACAACTGCAGGGTGATAGCGAGTTGGCCACCCGTTTTAGCCAAATAATTCAACAAATGCGTTGGGATATTGAGCAGGATTTAAGCCTAGTGATAGGCGATATTCCCGCCCATCAATTGGCCAAATTCGCCCGCCACAGCCTGCAACAAGGCAAACAACAAGCGCAAAATTTAGCCGAAATGTTGGTGGAATATTGGCAAGAAGAACAGCCACTATTGGCCAAGCAACGCCATGTCGATGCTTGGATAGGCGCGGTAGATGCGCTGCGCGATGATTGCGCGCGTTTGGAAAAACGCATACAGCAATTACAAAAACATATGGAACAAGCCTGATGCGTGCGCTGCGCTTAGCTAAAATTATCTCGGTCGCGCTGCACTATCAGCTAGATATGCTATTGCTGCAAGGGTCACGCTATCAGTGGATGACATGGCTATTGAGCAAGCTATTATTCTGGCGCACAGCACAACGCAGCCGTGGTGAAAATCTGCGCCTAGCACTGCAATCCTTGGGACCTATCTTTGTTAAATTCGGGCAAATGTTATCCACCCGACGCGACTTGTTGCCGCTGGATATCGCCGATGAATTAGCCAAATTACAAGACCAAGTGGCGCCGTTTGACTACGCGCAAGTCGAGCAAATTTTGCTACAAGCCTATCAGCAACCAGTGGCGCAAGTATTTAAAGAATTTAATCAACAGCCGGTGGCCAGCGCTTCTGTGGCGCAGGTGCACTTTGCAGTATTGCAAGACGGCAAAGCGGTGGCGGTGAAAATCTTGCGGCCGAATATACGCCAAGTGATACAGAAAGATATCGCCCTGTTAGATACGGCAGCTGGTTTGATTTTATTGCTGTTATCCGATGGCAAACGTCTGCGTCCGCGTGAAGTGGTGCAAGAGTTTGCGCGCCATCTCGAAGAAGAACTAGATTTGTTATTAGAGGCCGCCAATGCCACCCAGTTACGGCGCAATTTCGCTGATAGCGATCGCTTACTAGTACCGGAAATTTATTGGGACTATTGCCATAGCCAAGTAATGGTCATGCAGCGTATGAATGGCATTCCGGTGACGCAAATCGAGCGCCTCAAAGCCGCTGGCATACAGTTGCCTAAATTGGCCAGAGAAGGCGTGGAAATCTTTTTTACCCAAGTGTTTAGAGATGGTTTTTTTCATGCCGATATGCACCCCGGCAATATTCTGGTCAGCCCCGAGGGCAAATATATCGCGCTGGATTTTGGTATTATGGGCACGCTCACCGAGCGCGATAAAAATTATCTGGCGCGCAATTTTTTAGCTTTTTTTAAACAAGATTATCGCGAAGTGGCGGTGCTGCATGTGCAGTCTGGCTGGGTAGGCCAAGATGTCGATATCGACGCTTTTGAAAACGCTATCCGCTCGGTATGTGAGCCGATTTTTAATAAGCCACTGAAAGAAATTTCTTTTGCCAAGGTGCTGATACGGCTTTTCCATGTAGCGCGACGCTTTGGCTTAATTATTCAACCGCAACTGACGATGTTGCAAAAAACCTTGATGAATATCGAAGGTCTAGGGCGCGAACTAGATCCGGATTTAGACTTATGGAAAACCGCAAAACCGAGTTTGGAGCGATGGATGTCAGAACAGTTAGGCTGGCGCAGCATCATTAAAAATTTGCGTAGAGAAATTCCGCAATGGAGCAATATTTTGCCGAATTTGCCGCGCAAGATAGATGCTTATTTAAGCCAAGACGCAGAGCAGAAACAGTCCTTGCAAGACCAGCTAGCGCAGTTGCAACAACAACAGCAACAACTGCAACGCAATCTGCGTATATTGATAGGCTTGCTGCTCGCGCTAGTGGCCATTTTATTGATTCAGTGGTGGCGATAATGGCGCTATTGCAGCCTCAATCCAAACGAATTTCAATATTGAACATGATGAGCTTGCCTATATGAGCAAACCACAAAAAGTTTATATTCGTACCTTTGGTTGCCAGATGAATGAGTATGACTCATCGCGTATGGCGGATATGTTGCATAGCAGCGACGGCTTGGTGCCTACCGAGCAAATCGAAGAAGCCGATGTGATTTTATTAAACACCTGTTCGGTGCGCGAAAAAGCCGAAGATAAGGTGTTTAGCCATCTAGGCCGCATCGCCCCCCTGAAACAAAAAAATCCTGATTTAATTATCGGCGTTGGTGGCTGTGTAGCCAGCCAAGAAGGCGAACATATCGTGCATAGAGCGCCGTATGTAGATCTGGTGTTTGGCCCACAAACCATTCATCGCTTGCCTGATTTGATTGCACAAAAACGTGCCTCTAGTGAGGCGCAAGTGGATATTAGTTTTCCGGAAATTGAAAAATTTGACCACCTACCGCCGCCGCAAGTATCCGGCGCTTCCGCCTATCTGTCGATTATGGAAGGCTGTAGCAAGTATTGCACTTTCTGTGTGGTGCCCTATACCCGTGGCGAGGAAGTATCGCGCCGCTTTGACGATATTTTGACGGAAGCCGCGCTGCTGGCGGAACAAGGGGTGAAAGAAATCACTTTATTAGGGCAAAACGTCAATTCCTATCGCGCCCAAGGTCCCCATGGCAAGCAAGCCGATTTGGCCTTGTTGATCGAATATATTGCCGAGATTGAAAGCATACAGCGCATACGCTATACCACCTCGCACCCCAATGATATGAGTGAATCGCTGTTGCAATGCTATGCCACACAGCCGAAATTGGTATCGCATTTGCATTTGCCTGTGCAGGCCGGTGCAGACCGCGTGCTGATGGCGATGAAGCGCAACCATACGATTTTGCAATACAAATCCACCATACGAAAATTGCGCGCTATTCGCCCCAATATATCGATTAGCTCAGACTTTATCGTCGGCTTTCCCGGCGAAACCGAGGCGGAATTTCAAGCCACCATGAAGCTGATGCAAGAGGTCGGTTTTGATTACAGCTATTGCTTTGCTTATAGCCCTAGACCTGGCACACCGGCCTCCTATTTGCCCGATGACACGCCCTATGAAGTGAAATTACAGCGCGTGGCACAGCTGCTGGCACTCAACGAAAGCCAAGGTTTTGCCATTAGCCAAGCCATGGTGGGCACAGTGCAAAAAGTGTTGGTAGAAAATGTATCGCGCAAAAACGCACAAGAGCTGGCGGCGCGCACCGAGAATAATCGCATTGTCAATTTCTCTGGCGATAGCCAACTATTGCATCAATTTGTCGATGTGCGCATCACCCAAGCGCTTAGCCACACCTTGCGTGGCGAGCTGGTCAGTTAATTGGCTGCTAATTAAAAGGACAGCATTTGGAAATTACCCTACAACCTGAAGATAACCTGAGGCTAGCCAATTTGTGTGGCGCATTAGATGAAAATCTAAAACAAATCGAAGCCGCCTTGGATATCAAAATCGCTCGTCGTGGCGCGCACTTTCGCTTAACCGGTCAGCAGCAAAATACCTCTTTGGCAGCGCAGCTATTAGAAAGCTTTTATGAGCGTGCCAGACACAGCATAGACTTAGAAGAAATCCAATTGGGCTTGGTGGAAATCAATAAATTACGCCCCGAAGAGGTGACCGCCACCGCCATGCCGATATTGATGACACGTCGTTCCGATTTGCATGGTCGCACACCACGCCAAGTAGATTATCTGCAACAGATACAAGAACACGATATCACCTTTGGCATAGGCCCTGCGGGCACAGGCAAGACCTATTTAGCAGTGGCCAGCGCGGTAGATGCGTTGACGCGCGACAAAGTAAAACGCTTGATTCTAGTCAGACCTGCGGTGGAAGCCGGCGAACGCTTGGGCTTTTTGCCTGGGGATTTGGCGCAAAAAGTGGATCCCTATCTGCGCCCCTTGTATGACGCGCTGTACGATTTGGGTGGCTATGACACTGTGAATAAAATGTTTGAGCGTGGCGCTATCGAAGTGGCGCCTTTGGCTTATATGCGTGGTCGTACGCTGAACCAAAGTTTTATTATTTTGGACGAAGCGCAAAACACCACACCAGAACAGATGAAGATGTTTTTGACCCGTATCGGCTTTGGCAGCAAAGCGGTGATTACTGGCGACGTGACGCAAATCGACTTGGCGCGTGGGCAAAAAAGTGGCTTGGTAGAAGCGCAACAAGTGCTCAAACAAGTGCGCGGGATCGCCTTTACCCATTTTCTTTCGCAAGACGTGGTGCGCCATCCGCTGGTGCAAAAAATCGTCAATGCCTATGAGCAATTTCAGCAACAACAGGATAAACAATCCAGCGCCAAAGCGGATAAGGCGGGCAACACTGGTACAGCGAAATGAGCCAACAAGCGCAACTGTATTTTCATGTGCAATTTGATAGCCAGCAAAACGCACTGCCCAGCGCAGCCATGTTTAGACGCTGGGCAAAAGCGGCGCTGCGGGTAGATGCCGAGATTAGCTTATTGATTACCGACAAACCCCAAGCCAGCGCGCTGAATCAACAATACCGTGGCAAATCTTATGCCCCCAATGTGCTCACCTTTGCCTTGACCGAGCACCCTTTGGTGATGGCGGATATCGTGATTTGTGCGCCTGTGGTGTTAGAAGAAGCAGAGCAGCAAGGCAAGTCAGCGCAAGCGCATTTTGCCCATATGACGGTGCATGGCGTATTGCATGCGCAAGGCTACGACCACGAAGTCGAGGCGCAAGCGGAATTGATGGAGCAAATTGAAATACAAACTTTACACAAACTGGGTTATGCTAATCCCTATGCTTAGCGCCCCACACACAATAACAACCTCGTTAGGAGTGAGCAAACCGCATCATGTCTGATAGTGACAAGCCGAATTGGCTAGAAAAATTAAGTCATTTACTGTTAAGAGAACCCGAAGACCGCGAACAGCTGGTTAGCCTGTTGCACGCTGCCTTTGAAAAAAGCCTGCTAGACGCTGACGCGCTAACCATGATAGAAGGCGTGCTGCAAGTGTCAGAAACGCAAGTGCGCGATGTGATGATTCCACGTTCGCAAATGGACGTGATTGATATCACGCAAACCCCAGATGAATTTATCCCCTTCGTCATTGAAACCGCCCACTCACGCTTTCCGGTGACCGATGGCGACAAAAATGATGTGATCGGCATCTTATTAGCCAAAGATCTGTTGCGCTATTACGCTGGCGAAGATTTCAATGTGCGCGATATGTTGCGCCCAGCGGTGTTTGTGCCAGAATCCAAGCGCTTGAATGTGTTGTTAAAAGAATTTCGCAGCAACCGCAACCATATCGCCATCGTGGTCGATGAATACGGCGGTGTGGCGGGCATGATTACCATTGAAGACGTATTGGAACAAATCGTCGGCGATATCGAAGACGAATATGATTTTGATGAAACCGAAGACAATATTATCCGCGACAGCAAAGGACGTTTCCGCGTTAAAGCGCTGACTGAAATTGCCGACTTTAATGAGGCCTTGGGCACCGAATTTAGCGATGAAGAATTTTCTACCATAGGCGGCTTAATCTTGAACCGCTATGGCCACATCCCCAAACGCGGCGAGAGCATTATGCTAGACCATCTACGCATCACCGCCCTGCGCACCGACAGCCGTCGCTTGCACTCAGTGATAGTAGAAATGGTCCCCGGCACAGAACAATATCCCACCGACTAAATCCCTGACTTCACATTTGGAACTAATCCCGCTAGACTGAATCAACATTCAGTGCATCACTTATTTAAGGGAGTTCTGCCAAATGTTGCGTATATCCATCACCCGTCTGCTAGCCACCAGTATATTTGCGTTAACGCTTGCCACCCCCGTGTGGGCTGACAACGCGCAAGCTAACCCAGACAAAATCCTTTCCCCACAAGAACAAGCCTTCCTAGACGCAGTGGGCGGTCTTTCCAAAGAAAAAGTGGTGGAACAACTAGGCGAACCCGCTAGAAAAGAAGAGTTACTCGGCCCCGACGGCCAAACCGTCGCCTCCATCTGGCAATACGACTATCTCAACACCGACGAAAAAGGCGAATACTACAAGAGCACAGAACTCGATTTCGTTGATGACAAAGTGGTCACGGTAGTCTTCATGAACACCGAAGACAACACCATGCAACCTAAGAGTAAATAAACGCTCATTTTGCCGATTTGTTTTAATTAATAATATTTTTTAAATCATTATCTTGCACAATTTCATCGGTATTTTTTGCCGATGTTTTTGGTAGTCGTTTTAGGTGTTTTAGACCAAGGTCGGACATGATTTAAACTGTATTATGCTGTTTAAATTCCGTCTTAATTCTCCATCAACGCCATTTGTGCAATATAGCCAGAGCGAGATTCTCCAGCGGATTTTGCTTTGGCGTCTAGTCTG
>CAYNLW010000045.1:0-9234 GCA_964398195.1 uncultured Methylophilaceae bacterium
CTGCTGGTGGTTACGCTGAATTGACTAAGTACAACGCTGCTCCTGGCGGCGGTGCACTGAACGTGTTCAGCCTATAATTCAATCGTAAGATTGTTTATAGAACTAACCTATAGTTAGTGTGTCACATAAACACCCCGCTTCGGCGGGGTGTTTTTTTTAACCTAATTTCAAAATATTTACGCAGATGAGGACAACATAAACATGATGAAAAAATTACTCTTAGCTACGGCGATGCTGTCAATTTCATTACATTCTTTTGCAGCAGAAGAAGTCGATATTCCAAGTATTAACCCAGATGAAGGCCGTCTAGGTGAAGTTCGTCGTGTTGAAGATCCTACCGAATTTAAAGTATGTGCCGATCCAGACAATATGCCCTATTCCAACCTTAAATTAGAAGGTTTCGAGGATAAAATTGCTGAGTTACTAGCAAACGAATTAGGCAAGAAACTGAGCTTCCAATATGCTTATTATCGCCAAGGTTTCTTGCGCAACACACTCAACGCCAATCGCTGTGATGTGGTGATGAGTACCACTTCAGATAACGATACTATGCTCACTTCTGTGCCTTACTATCGTTCCACCCACGTATTTGTTTACCGCAAAGACAGTGGCTTCAACATTTCTAACTGGGACTCGCCAGATCTGAAAAAAGCCGTGATTGGTATTGTTGGTCAAAGCCCTGAATCAAGACCTTTATCGGATTATGGCTTGATGGGCAATGCGCGTCCGTATCGTATTCAACGCGATTTAAATTTACCACCTAGCCATATGATTGATGATTTGGTTAAAGGAGAGATTGACGTCGCTGTGATGTGGGGCCCAATTGGTGGTTATTTTGCCAAGCAGGCTAGCATTCCATTGGTGGTAGTGCCTATCCCTGAGTATGAAAAGATTAACGTCAAGGGTAAGACACAGTGGAATATTTCCATCGGTGTGCGTAAGAAAGATAAAGAGCGCATCGAGATGATTAATAAAGCAATTGAAAAAAGACGTGCGGATATTGTCAAAATTCTAGACCAATACGGTATTCCGAATTTGCCAGTGGTTGAAAACGATAACATTGAGAAAAAAGCTAAAGAACAAGGTGGCGAGAAAGTTGATAAACCCATCTAAATAATCAAAAAAACTAATATTTAAGCGAAGTAATTTAAGCATTTTTTGGACATTTCGTTATAAAATATATGTCCAAGATTTTTATAGAATCTGTAGTGGTAAAACCTTAGAGTTAGGAGATAACATGTTAGGCAACAAAGTAGCAAAATTCGCTTTAGTAATGGCAATGATGTCTCTGCTAGGCATTGCAACTCAAGCAAACGCTGAGTGTAAATTTGTCTCTACTAAAGACGGCAGCCCACTGGTAATTAAGCCTGTGGATACCGATACACCTGAAGCAAAAGAATTTCTAGCAACTTGCAAAAACCCTTACACCAAGCGCTATGTCGCTGATGCTGAGGCAGCTAAAGCAGGTAAAAAGAAGTTCGGTTTCTGGTCTTGTACACAATGTCACGGTGGTAATGCCGGTGGTCAAACAGGCCCAAGTATTACTGATGCTAACTGGCAATATGCTAAGCACATCACTGACAAAGGTATGTTCGAGACGATTGCAGGTGGCTCTAATGCCGGTATGCCAACATGGCATGCGCAAGTCGCTGGCAATCCAGAGCTGTTGCCAACTGATGATATTTTAAAAATCATAGGTTGGTTGCGTGCTATGTATGCAGGCGGTGGTGAAAAGCCTTGGTTGAACGATTAATCGTTTAATCAATATAAAAAAGGCTGCCTAGGCAGCCTTTTTTTTGGCTGACAGTTTATTTAAGTATAATTAAACATCAGTTAGCGACTGCAGCTGAAATGCAGTTAATAGGATTTTCAAAGAAGTGGTAGATAGGGGTGTTATGTTCGCAACAGATAACAGCAAAAAATTGCATAAAATTGTCATCGTCGGTGGTGGCGCAGGGGGGCTGGAATTGGCTACCCGACTGGGGGATAGCTTAGGCAAAAAGAATAAAGCAGAAATCACCTTGATCGATAAAACCCGTACCCATGTGTGGAAGCCTTTGTTGCATGAAATTGCTGCAGGCAGTATGAATCCCGATAAACATGAGCTGGAATATCTGGCGCAAGCGCACTGGCATCATTTCTTTTTCCGTCTAGGCGAGATGGTAGGTTTAAATCGCGATAAAAAAGAAGTCTATATCGGCCCTAATTTTGACGAAAACGGGGTGCAGGTAATCCCGCCTCGCGCCATTCCTTATGACACCTTGATTATTGCTGTAGGTAGCACCACCAATGATTTTGGCATTAAGGGTGCGCGCGAATTCAGTATCGCGCTAGATACCCAACAGCAAGCCGAGCGCTTCCATCGTCGCTTACATAACGCCTTGTTGCGCGCACAAACGCAAAGTCAGCCAGTGCATGCAGGACAACTGGAAGTGGTCATCGTAGGCGCCGGCGCGACCGGTGTGGAATTGGCGGCAGAGCTACATAACACCACACGTGAATTAGCCGCATATGGACTGGATAAAATCGATCCAGATAAAGACATCAGCATCTCGCTGATTGAGGCTTCTGACCGTGTGTTACCCGCCTTGCCCCCGAATTTATCTAAAGCAGTAGATTTGGAATTACGTAAATTGCGTGTGCATGTCTATGCTGGTGAACGGGTGACGGAAGTGAATAGCAAAGGCGTTTATACCCATACAGGACGCTTTATTCCGTCTGAATTGGTGGTGTGGGCAGCTGGTATTAAAGCGCCAGATTTCCTGAAAACCATCGATGGTTTAGAGACCAATAGCATTAACCAGTTGTTGGTCAACACCACGCTTCAAACTACGCAAGATGACAATGTATTTGCCTTTGGCGATTGCGCTGCTTGTCCTATGCAAGGCAGCGATCAGAATGTGCCACCACGCGCTCAGTCAGCGCATCAACAGGCATCGATGTTGGTTAAGAGTATGAAGCTGCGGGTCAAAGGCAAGAAGCGTCTGCCAAATTATGTGTATCGTGATTATGGCTCATTGGTCAATTTAGGCCGTTATTCCACGGTAGGCAGCCTGATGGGTTCGTTGACTGGCGGTGCCTTGTTTATCGAAGGCCTAATGGCGCGCATGATGTATCAATCGCTGTATCAGATGCACTTGATGGCCTTGCATGGCTTTTTTACTGTGTTTTTACAGATGATTGCACGCGCCTTAACGCGTCGGGTAGAGCCTAGAGTGAAATTGCACTAGATTTTGTGCTTGATATGCTGATGGTAAAGGTAATAAATCAGCCACATGGTGAGGGTGATAAAAACCCCAAAAATCACAATGATGGTATTGATTTGCAGGTTCTGCCCCACCATCAGCGTATAAACCCCTAGCAACACCAAGATGCCGATATTCTCATTAAAATTCTGCACCGCAATCGAGTGCCCAGCGCCCAATAAATGATGCCCACGGTGTTGTAATAAAGAGTTAAGCGGCACCAAGAAAAACCCTGCTAAAACGCCTATGAAGAACAACAATATAATCGCCATCCATAAATGCTCGACATAAATCATCGCCACCACCAATAAGCCCATCAGCATACCTGCTGGAATTACCTCAGCAGCCTTTTCTAATTTGACATACAGCGACGCCAAGATAGAACCGATGGCGATGCCCACCGCCAAGATGGCGATTAGCTTGGTCGCTTGTTCATTATCAAAAGCAAATTTCAGATTGGCCCATTTCAACACCACAAATTGCAAGGTGGCGCCCGCCCCCCAAAACAAAGTAGTGACTGCCAATGACACCTGACCTTGCGCGTCTTTCCAAAGGGTCACAAAAGAATGCCAAAAGTCTTTTACCAAAAATGTGATGGAACGCTGCGGAATGGCATGATCTATAGGCAGTTTGGGAATGTGGTAGTTAAACCAAGCGGCCACCATATACAGCATAGTAATCACCGCCACGCCAAATAAAGGACTATCCGCCGCCAAACTAGCGCCAAAAATCGGCCCCAGAATAATCGCTGTCACGGTAGTGCCTTCCATCCAACCATTGGCTTTAATTAAATCTTTGCTAGGCAGCATCTCGGTCAAGATGCCGTATTTGGCTGGCGAATAAGCCGCCGCGCCTATGCCGACGATGGCATACACATACAAAGGGGGCAGTCCGACAAAGGTCAATGCGCAACCAAAAAATTTGATGCCATTGCTGATAAACATCACTCTGCCTTTGGGCAGCGCATCGGCAAAGGGTCCGACAAATGGCGCTAATACAATATAAGAGATGACAAAAAACTCTCTTAACAGCGGCTCGTGCCAAGTCGGTGCTTGAATCTGATGCAGAAGCGCAATCGCCGCAAACAGCAGGGCATTGTCCGCCACCGCTGAGACAAACTGGGCAATCAGGAGAATGTAAAAGCCGCGAGACATAGCCTAGGCTTTACAGCACATCGGCTGCAAAGTCTGCCAAGCGAGAACGTTCGCCACGGGTCAGGGTGATATGACCATTGTGTGTCCAGCCTTTAAACCTATCCACCACATAAGTCAGGCCAGAACTACCCTCGGTCAGATAAGGTGTATCAATCTGCGCAATATTGCCCAAACAAACCACCTTAGTCCCCGGACCAGCGCGGGTGATGAGCGTTTTCATTTGTTTAGGCGTGAGGTTTTGCGCCTCGTCGATAATTAAGAATTTATGCAGGAAAGTGCGCCCACGCATAAAGTTAAGCGACTTGATTTTGATGCGCGTACGAATTAAATCTTGTGTGGCAGCACGTCCCCACTCGCCCGCATCTTCATCGGACTTATTCAGCACATCTAAGTTATCTTCCAAAGCGCCCATCCAAGGCGCCATTTTTTCTTCTTCGGTGCCCGGCAAGAAACCAATATCTTCTCCAACAGGCACTGTCACGCGGGTCATAATAATTTCGCTATAAATCTTCTTGTCCAAGGTTTGCGTCAACGCCGAAGCCAAAGTTAGCAAGGTTTTGCCTGTACCGGCTTGGCCTAACAAGGTGACGAAATCAATTTCCGGATCCATTAGCAAATTCAGCGCAAAGTTTTGTTCGCGATTGCGTGCAGTAATGCCCCATACATTATGTTTAGGCAGGGTGTAATCCTTAATAATTTCCAGCACCGCACTCTTGCCCTCAACCGCTCTGACGATCGCCTCAAAAGGCTTTTCATAGCCATAAAAGACAAACTGATTGACCAAGAAATCGTTACACAAAGGGCCGTTAATGCGATAAAACATGCGCCCCGCGTCCTGCCAAGACTCCATATTTTTGCTGTGTTTTTCCCAGAAATTTTCTGGCAATTCCTGCATACCGGTGTACAGCAACTCGCTGTCTTCCAGCACCTTGTCATTAAAGTAATCTTCCGCAGAAATGGATAAAGCGCGCGCTTTAATACGGATATTGATATCTTTACTGACCAGTATCACTTGCCGCTCAGGGTGCATTTTGCACAGCGCCAACACCACCCCAAGAATCTGGTTATCGGCTTTGCTACCCGCCAAAATCGGCAATTCATAATTTAATGCCGAGGCCTGCATAAACAGCCTGCCGGTGACGTGCTGATTACCGCGTATGCCGAGCGGACAGCCTTGCTCTAAATCAAAGCCATTAATGGCCACGATTTCTTCCAAATATCGGCTAGCTTGACGCGCATTGCGAGCGACTTCGGTAATGCCTTTTTTGTTATTATCCAGCTCCTCTAGGGTCACCATAGGCAGGTAGATATCATGTTCTTCAAAGCGGAATAAACTAGACGGGTCATGCATTAATACATTGGTATCGAGCACAAATAGTTTTTTTTGGTTTACACGCTGTTTCGCCATGTTGGTCCCTTATCCTTGCTGGAAGTTGTTAACTAGCTTGCCTTAAGAAAGCTAAAATCTCGGCGATATGCCCATCGACTTTCACATTACGCCACTCACGAATAATCTGTCCCTGCGGGTTAATAATAAAAGTGCTGCGTTGTATGCCTCTTACCTGTTTGCCATACATATTTTTCATTTTGATGACATCAAAAATCTGACAGGCAATTTCTTCGGTGTCGGCTAATAAATCAAACGGAAATTGGTATTTCGCTTTAAAGCTCTCGTGCGATTTAATGCTGTCGCGTGAAACCCCGACAATCTCCACATTCAGCGCCTGAAATTCTGCGTAATGATCGCGAAATTGCTGGCCTTGCGTGGTGCAACCTGGGGTCGCGTCTTTGGGGTAAAAATAAATAATCAGCAGATGGTTAAGATGTTCAGAGAGTTTGAAAGTCTTATTGCCGGTTGAGGGCAGTTCAAAATCAGCTACGGTGGGAAGTGTTGTCATGATGAATAGTCGCCTTTTCCACATTGTTGTTAAAAAAACCAATTAAGGCAAGTGTCTGTTGAATGAAATTCAAACCACTGGCCAAAGTTGATGTGAGCCAAGCCAAAATATTTAGTTCAGCCTTATTCGATTTTAAACGAGATAGGAATCAAGATGGTGATAGGGCGATTGCGCAATGCCTCAGGCGGCAAGGGTAGCGGTCCTTTATTGACCATTTTCAGCGCTTGCTTATCCAACACATCATAACCGCTACTGGTGTGCACTTTGCTCTCCAATACCTTACCGGCGCCACTGATGACCACTTCAATCATGGCCTCGCCTTGCCAATTGCGCATCAAAGCGATATTGGGATATTCCTTATACTTGGCCACTTCGCGGCTAATCAAGCGCGCATATTGACTACTTAAAGCGTCATAATCCACTGCGGCTTGGGCGGGTGGCGGTGGCGGAGGTGGCTCCGCTTTAACCGGCACGGTCACTTGCGCAGGTGTTTCAGGTTTGCTTGTGCTGGTAATAATATTTGGCGGAGGCTCATTGGCTGGTTGAGGCTCGGGGCTTTTTTCTGTGACTGGGCTAGGCGCCTTGATACTAGGCGTCTTAATCGGCTGCGGTTTGACAGGCTCTGGTTGCGGTGGGGTCGGCGTAGCAGGCGATTTAGGCGCAGGTGGGGCAAGCTCTACGGTCAAGATTTTAGGCGGCTGTTCGGGGGTGAAATCAATCTTAGGAATAAAATAAATCCCCGTTGCATGCAGCAACAAGGATAGTAATAAAGTTTTGAATAAAACGTTATTTTGTTGATGTTGTTGGGTAATCAAAGCCAAAGCGCGAACAATAAATTAAAAGAAAGAATGACCAAAAAGGAAGCGATTATACACTGCTAATGGCAAGCCTCACTCCCATTCCAAAGCCGGATAAATCATATTTACATTACGCGGATTAATAATTTCGAATAACTGCCAATTGCCCCGCTGCGACTGCCCCGCGCTTTGCATGGTTTGTTGCATAGAAACGCCCTTGGCAATACTCGCCCGCACGTCCTGCAACAAACTATTCAGATAATCCTGTTGCAACTGCAAGGCCTGCTGCCAAGTCTGCCCAGACGCTAACACGCCATGGCCAGAAACCACCTGCTTCGCTGGCGTGCTAGCAAGCTGTGGAATCAGCTTGAGCCAGCCCTTGATATCGCCATCAATCGACGGCGTGCGCTGGTTAAATAATAAGTCCCCAGTCCACAAAGTCGCGCTCTGTTGGTCAAACACAGTCAAATCGCTATTGGTATGTGCAGTAGGGTTAGCACGCAAGGTAAGTACCCGCTTACCTAAGTCAATCTGCATTTCATCTTTGACCAAAACACTAGGTTTAATCATGGCCGAACCAGCAAAATCCTGCTTCAACCACTGCTGATTAATACGCATATAAGCCGCCTCTCGCTGCTGCATCGCATCAGGCAATTTATAGTGCCCAACAAATTGCGCCTTATCCGCCACAAATGCCGCATTACCAAAAATATGATCAGGATGCACATGGGTATTAATCACATACAAAATCGGCAAAGAAGAAACCGCACGTATGCTCTGCAACAACTGCTGCCCCACCTTGATACTGCCACCAGTATCAATCACCGCAATCCCTTGTTCCCCCACCACAAAACTAATATTACAAATATCCCCGTGATACCCCTCATCTAAATCCTCATGCACCCCACGATGCACATACACCCCTTCAGCCACCTTCTCAATCGCCAACGGTTCCGCATAAACCGGCGCCGCCATCAGCATGAGCGCAAGCAATAAATTAATCGCAGTTTTAAAGATACCCATTTCGATTCCCCAATAAGCCAAATTGGCTGAGATGTTAGCGGGGTATTTTAACGGTTGGGGGCTTGGGTGGGGGGAATAATAAAAAAACCTAAATTCTTCGGAGCTTAATTAGAAAAATATGGTTGCTTGATATGGTTACTTGAACAGCTTCAAATTATTTTGAGTTTTTAAAAATCTCAAAAAGGGTCTTTAAATAAAATTTAGAACACCTTCAAGAATTTCAGCAAATGTCGTTTGCAGTTTCTTTTGTTTATGCTGCGTGAGCTCAAATTTTTCCTGCTTAATCTAATCCAAGCCTTGATTCTAATATGTCGATAAAATATAAAAAAATCGACATAACTGATTGACATGTCGATTGCATCAACAAACGTAATTGCTGAATAAAATGGGGGCTTTATTCAGAGTCCCTTGGTTTGTGCCCTGCCGAGTGTGAATGTCAGATGTTCAAATTATCTTGAGTTTTTAAAAAACTCAAACAGAGTATTTAGATAAAAAAAACCTGCTTAAGCCTGTGCGTTATAATTCCTCCATCTTGTTTGCCAAAAAAGGGAGATTCAAATGACTGTTCAACGCTATACCAACACCGCGATTATTTTGCATTGGTTGATTGCTTTGATGATTGCATTTATGTTTGTGTTGGGGTGGTATATGACCGAGTTGCCTAAAGATGCGCCTAAGGCGATGGGGTTTGATTTATTTGATTTGGGGTTGTGGCAGTGGGACGTGGCGCAGGAGATGTCGCCGAGAACGTTTTACTTTAACTTACACAAATCGGTGGGGGTGACGATTCTTGCTTTGGTGTTGTTTAGAATTTATTGGCGTATCAGCCACCGTCCGCCTGCTTTATTGGATTCTTTATCGGCGGGTGAGAAGAAGTTAGCGACTGCTGGGCATCATTCTTTGTATTTGCTGATGCTTTTAATCCCTGTCGCTGGCATCGTGATGTCGTTGTATAGCAAATATGGTTTGCAATGGTTTGGCATCAAATTACTGGCCGGTTTAGATAACGCAGATTTGCGTGAGACCTTTGCTGAGGTGCATGAACTTTTAGGTATCGCGATGTTGGTGGTGTTGGCTGTGCACGTGCTTGGCGCCTTGAAACATCGCTTTATTGATA
>CAYNLW010000046.1:0-5107 GCA_964398195.1 uncultured Methylophilaceae bacterium
ATGGGTAAGCTTTAATTTCATGTGGGTTCACAATTTCGTGTGGAATCACATGGTGCCGGGAGCCGGAATCGAACCGGCACGCCTTGCGGCGCTGGATTTTGAGTCCAGTGCGTCTACCAATTCCGCCACCCCGGCAGCGAAATGAGGCGTGATTATAACAAAGTTTTATTTTATGCGAACATCTGATTTTGATTTTTACTTACCCGATGAGTTGATTGCGCAATTTCCCGCGCAACAACGCTCTGCGTCTCGCTTGCTGTATTTGAATGGGCAAACGGGTGAATTGCGTGATGGGCAATTTATGCATCTGCCTGAATTGATGAGAGCGGGTGATGTGATTGTGTTTAACAACACCAAAGTGATTAAGGCGCGGCTGTATGGCCACAAGGCATCTGGTGGTCAGGTGGAGGCGCTGATTGAGCGGGTGTTGGATAGCCATACTGCGTTGGCGCATATCAAGGCTTCGCGCTCACCTAAGGCTGGGGCGCGTATTCGCTTTGCCGATCAATTTGAGGCGCAGGTGATGACGCGCCAAGAAGATTTATTTTTACTGCATATTGAAGACCCCAGAGGCTGGCTGGAATTGCTGGATCAATATGGCGCTTTACCGCTGCCGCCATATATTCAACACGAGGCGGACCAGGTTGATGATGAGCGTTATCAAACTGTCTATGCACAAGCACCGGGGGCGGTGGCAGCGCCTACTGCTGGTTTGCATTTTGATGAGGCGATGCTGAATAGCTTGCGCCAGATGGGCTGCCAAATTGCTTATGTGACTTTACATGTCGGCGCTGGCACTTTTCAGCCTGTGCGTAGCGAATTGATTAGCGAGCACAAAATGCACAGTGAATGGTATTGCGTGCCGACAGAAACCGCGCAATTGATTGAGCAGGCGCAAGCGCAAGGGCAGCGCATCACCGCCGTCGGCACCACAGTCATGCGCACTTTAGAAAGCGCTGCGCAAGCCAGCGGCAAGGTGCAAGCGGGGGAATCGGAAACCAGTATTTTTATTACCCCAGGTTTTGAGTTTAAGGTAATCGATAGAATGCTGACCAACTTCCATTTACCCAAAAGCACCCTGTTGATGTTGGTTTCTGCCTTTGCCGGCTATGACAATATTATGCGTGCCTATCAACACGCGGTGGCTCAACGCTATCGATTTTTCAGTTACGGCGATGCGATGTTGTTAGAACGTCAACAGTCGCGCTGAACTATCTGAGCAGAACAGCCTCTACTCAACACACTTTTTCTCTAATCACAGTTTTCTAATTTTAAATTTTGATATCACACCATGACTAAATTACGCTTTGTAACTCTGTTCCTATTCGCCTGCATCAGCTCGTCAGCTTTAGCCGATATTCTCGCTGAAGCCACCCCTGCCATTAAAATTGCGTTGGCCAAAAAACCCACCAGCAAGCCTATGTCGATTGCTTACTATCCTTTGCACCAACGTTATTACATTGCCGATGGCGGTCTAGCGCCTATGGGTGGTGAAAATGAAGCGCCGATCTCACGCTCTGAAGTGCATATGTATAGCGACAACGGAGAATATATTAAGTCGGTGCGCCCAGGTTACGATAACCGCGCGATTTACTTTAATGAACTGAGCAAGCAATTAGAAACGGTGACTTTTAATATCTCCAGCGCCGCTGGCTTCTCACCGAATACAGGTATTTTTTCATTAGCGGTCGATGAGCAAGGCAATTTAACTGGCAAATCTGATGATATTCATGGCTTTAATCCTGCTTTTGGTGATGCTTCTACCATGCCCAGCTGGGACCCCGAACAGCAGGTGTATTACGCCAAACAAGGGCGTAGTAATGCGGTGTGGGTAGTCACGCTGCAAAGTCGCGAGAAAAGCAAAGAAATATTATTAGACTTAAAAGCCGCCGGCGCACAGTTTGACGATGTGGCCGACTACCATGTGGCGTTTACCGGCGAAAAAGGCAGCGAATTTGCCTTACTGGATATCGACCACAAAGCGGTATTGCTGTTTAACCTTGAAGGAAAGTTTGTCGGCAAGAGCATGCTGCCTTCTATACTCAAACTCAGAGCGCAGAACCATATCGCTGGCTTGGCTTATACCAATCATATGTTCTTTGTATACCATGAGCCTGAAGGTGAATTTGGTACTTTTTATGGCTTTAAGATTTTCTCGGAATAACAAAATTTAGCTGGATACGCTGGATAAAAAAACCGCCTTTCGGCGGTTTTCTTTTGCAAAGAAATTAGCTGAATTATTTAGCTAATGCATCTGCCACCTTGCCAGATACCAAGCCAAATATAGCCCCTAACACGGTTGAGACAGCTACCACAATCACTGGATTGGTGAAATCTGTCGCAGTCACTGCCATATTATTGGTAGCGAGCGCCAAACCTGCTGTGGCTGCATAGCCATAAACATTGGCTGGCACTGCAGATAACAGATTGACACCGGCGACAATCACTAAGAAAAACACCGTAATTGCAATATAAACGGCTGCCGCTAGTGTACCCCCTAGACCTAACGGATCAGAACCCACAAGATTCAGCGCGATGCCGGCCAAAATTGCGCCATAAATCATGCCTACTATGGATTTCTGTAATGCAGCGTTGTCACCACCGTTGTTGAAGAAAGCGCCCCATGCAATAAAGCCTACCCACACTTGCACGGAACCCGCCAAGGGACCCAAAGCTAAGAACGCCCAGATACCTCCCAGAACAGCAATACTTAAAGATAGTGCAGTTACTTTTGACATACTATTCTCCTCTGTTTGTTTGTTTCTTTGTTAGAACATGAATAGCGACAGGTAAGTCAAGACCGCAAAAAAAACAGCGACCTTGCTACTTACAAAACCGCTGAACTGCATACTAGTACGAAAAAAAAGCTGAGTAAACCTTTTAACACTAAAAAAGTGAAATTTTGCAGTTAATATTCTTCAATATATTTTTAACTAACTGTTTTTATTTAATTTATTAAAAATTATTTTTTGAGTTTTTGTTGGATGAAATCAACAATATCGGTCACCGCCACTTGCACCGAATCTGCCTCAGTACGCGCTTGGTATTCGACCATATTATTTTGTAAGCCGCGCTCGCCTATGACGATTCTTTGTGGCACGCCTATCAGCTCCATATCGGCAAACATCACCCCAGGGCGCTCGCCTCTATCATCCAGCAATACGTCCACCCCAGCGGCTAGCAGAGCTTGATAGAGCTGCTCTGCCACCTGTTTAACTGATTCATTTTTATCCATCGCAATCGGCGTAATCGCCATGCTGAAAGGGGCTAACGAAGTAGGGAAAATAATGCCTTTTTCGTCATGGCCTTGTTCGATGGCGGCTGCCACAATGCGCGACACGCCTATACCGTAACAGCCCATTTCCATCACTTGGCTTTGCCCTTGCTCATCTAAATAAGTGGCATTCATGGCTTTGGCGTATTTGCTTCGCAATTGAAAGATATGACCGACTTCAATGCCACGGCACAAGGCTAACTGGCCTTTACCATCTGGACTGGGGTCGCCCTCCACCACATTGCGGATATCCGCCACCATGTTTGGTTCTGGCAAATCACGGCCAAAATTCACCCCTTGCAAGTGCAATTTAGGCTGATTAGCCCCGCAGACAAAATCGCTCATGGCGGCCACTGTGCGGTCGGCAATAATATGCACCTGTGGGGATACACCCACTGGGCCGATAAAACCGGGTGGGCAATCATTTAAATGCGCACGGATTTCATCAGCGCTGGCAAAGCGGAATTTAGCCATGCCATCTAGCTTGCCTAACTTGACCTCATTTAATTGATGGTCGCCACGCAATAAGCATAGATAAAACTGACCATCGACCATCACTGCTAGGGACTTCACCGTTTGGCTTAGCGGAATATTCAACAAGGCAGCGACTTCTTCGCAAGTGGTTTGCTTAGGGGTTTCCACTAATTGCATAGTCTGCTTGCCCGCTGCGCGAGCTTGGCTAGGCGGCAAAGCCTCTGCCAACTCCACATTGGCGGCGTAATCGGAATCTGGGCAATACGCTAAACCATCTTCGCCAGAATCTGCCAACACATGAAATTCATGTGAACCATCGCCCCCAATAGCACCGGTATCAGCGCGTACAGCGCGGAATTGCAGGCCTAAGCGCTGAAAAATATTGCTATACGCTTGATACATCACTTGATAGGTTTGTTGCAGACTCTGCAAACTGGTATGGAAAGAATAGGCGTCTTTCATGACAAATTCGCGTGCGCGCATCACGCCAAAACGTGGCCGTATCTCGTCGCGGAATTTGGTTTGTATCTGATAAAAATTAATCGGCAATTGCTTATAACTACGAATCTCGCGGCGCGCGATATCAGTAATCACTTCTTCGTGGGTAGGGCCAAAACAGAAATCGCGCTCATGGCGATCTTGGATTTTTAGCATCTGTGGGCCAAAGATTTCCCAACGGCCAGTTTCTTCCCACAACTCTTTAGGCTGCACCGCAGGCATCAATAACTCCAACGCACCGGCTTTATTCATTTCTTCGCGCACCACAGTTTCCACCTTGCGCAACACCCGCAAACCCAAAGGCATCCAGCTATACAAACCAGACCCCAAACGCTTGATATAGCCAGCCCGCAACATTAAGCGATGGCTAACTAATTCAGCTTCTTGAGGAGCTTCTTTTTGGGTAGCGATAAAAAATTGTGAGGCGCGCATGGGCTAGTGTCCGGAAAAAAATCAAAGGCGAAATTTTATAGTGAATCGTCAGTCAAGTCAGCTTTTGCTTATTGTGCTGATGCTAGGCTGGCTGGTGTTGATGCTTAACATGGTATCGCGCGCCAATTGCAAATCTTGCCAAGCCTGACGCTTTGCTTCTGGGTGTTGCAATAAATGGCTAGGCGCGTAACTGGCAATCAATGGGATAGCCTGATAACTATGCAGCTTGCCGCGCAAGCTAGTCAAAGGCTGTGCTTGATTTAATAAGCGTTGGCTGACTTGCTCGCCCAGCGCGATGATTAGCTTGGGTTGTAACAAAGCAAGCAAACGTGGCATGGCGGCTAAGTTGTCGCAATGGGCTAAATAGGTATTTTGTGCACGGCTTAACTGTATCGCCGCCAGCATTTTATCCAACAAAGCACCAGCCTC
>CAYNLW010000046.1:5207-9185 GCA_964398195.1 uncultured Methylophilaceae bacterium
GTGCACGGCTTAACTGTATCGCCGCCAGCATTTTATCCAACAAAGCACCAGCCTCGCCGCTAAAGGGCTGCTTGCTATCTTGTTGCATGGCATCTGTAGGGTCGCCAACAAATAACCAAGCGGCTTGGGGGTCGCCGGCACATTGTAGATAGGGCTGTAAATCGCTCAGCGACATTTGCGCAAAGTCCGCTTCAGGAGGACTCGCGACAGCGGTCTGCTGTGACGCTACTGATGGCATCGCTTGAATTGTATTTTCTTGTGCTAGATTTTCTTGAGCTAGATTTTCTTGTGCTGGATTTGCTTGTGCTGGATTGACTGGCGCTGGATTGACTGGCACCGCTTTAGCCTCAGCGCTATTTGCCTCAGCCGTATTCGCCGCCACTGCCTTGGCGCGTAATTTCCAAGCCGGTAATAATTCCAACACTGCCAGTCTATCTTGTCGCGTTAAGCGCATAGCGCACACCCCATTAAAATCGCATCTTCTCTGCCCTGCTTGGCAGGATAATAGCCCGGCCGCACGCCCATTTCATGTATGCCCAAAGACTCATACAAGCGAATCGCAATATGATTCGAGGTTCTGACCTCAAGAAAAAAATGTTGCCCGCCCAAGCGCTGAGCAAGTTGCATCATCGATTGCAATAAAAACTTACCTAGCCCCTGACCTTGATAGCGTTTATCCACCCCTATATTCAATAAATGCGCCTCGTCTAACACCATCATCAATACCGCAAAGCCGACGATTTGCTCATCTAGTTGCATGACCAAGGCCTGATGTCCGGCCTTTAATGAATCGCGAAAATTACCTGCCGTCCAAGGGAAAGCCATATTTTCAGTTTCAATACGCAACACCTGCGGCAACATGCTTTCTTGCATCTCCACTAGCGTTAATGCTTGCTGTGCAGATGGCGCTGGACGGCCATTTGCAGCAGGTGCATTTGCAACAGAGGATCGAGTAGAAGGTTTAGATGACATCTTAATAATCCAACAGGGTATTCAACATCGCCGTTTAAGCTTGCCGCTCTTGCGTGGTCAGCGCTACTTTATTGCGCACATAAATCGGGCTAGCTTGCGCTGCGCTCAGTACCTCACCACGTGCAATTTGCCCTACAGCCAATTTGGCGATAGTGGCCGCACTTGGGTAAACCACGCTGTCATCCACATAAGTAGGCGCTAACTGTTGCGCATATCGCGCTTGCAATTCCGCGCCATACACTTGCCACCCTGTGCCTACGCCGCGCCATTCTGCTGGCTGGCTATTGAGGATTGCTGGCGCTTGATCAGGGCGACATAAGCAGGGCGCAAGCAGCGTTTGATATTCATCTTGCACACGCTGATAAGCCGCCAAATACACTTCGCCCATACGCGCATCTAAACAGGCGATCAGCTTGTCATGTTCACTTTGTGCCGCCAAGGCCTGCAAGGTAGAAACCGCTACCACTGGCAAATCGTTGGCAAACGCCAAGCCCTGTGCCACACCGCAAGCGATACGCAGACCGGTAAAAGAACCTGGGCCGGCACCAAAAGCGATGGCGTCTAAATCGCTTAATTGGCAATCCGTTTGCTGCAACATTTGCTGAATCTGCGGCAAGATTTGCGCCGAGTGGCTTTGCAAAGCGTGACTATCGCGTAGCAGACATTGCTCATCTAGCAACAGTGCCAGCGACAGGTATTCGGTGGAAGTATCTAAGGCCAAGATGCGCATAGCGGGGTCGCAAAAAACAAAGCGCTATTTTGCCACAAGCGCATGGGCTAGTTAAAAAATGCCTGCACATCGGCCAATAGCCGTGTGCGTCTAAAACTCGGCAGGCTTTGCCAAATACGCTTGCCATACGATTTGCTAATCAAGCGTGGGTCACAAATCATCAACACACCTCGGTCATGTTCATCGCGGATTAGGCGCCCAGCGCCCTGCTTGAGCGTAATCACCGAATAAGGCAGTTGATATTCCATAAAAGCATTTTTGCCTTGTGCGTTAAGCAACTCAATCCGCGCCGCCAGCACTGGATCATCGGGCGGCGAGAAAGGTAATTTATCAATAATCACGCAGGATAAGGCTTCGCCACGCACATCTACGCCCTCCCAAAAACTTTGGCTGCCCACCAGCACCGCGTTGCCGGTTTGCCGAAAGCGTTCGAGTAACTCGCTGCGCGAGCTTTCCCCTTGCACCATCAGCGGATACGGCCAGCCTTGGCTAGCAAACGCTTCTTTTAACAAAGCATGAATTTCTCGCATGGCACGCAACGAGGTGCACAACACAAAACATCGTCCCTGACTGGCCTGTATCACTGGCAATGCGCGTGCCACCACTTCCGAGGTATACACTGGGCTATTCGGATCTGGCATCTCCTCTGGCACATACAATATGCCCTGCTCAGCGTAATTAAACGGGCTAGTCCATAAAGCCGTTTGCGCGCTATCCAAGCCCATCTGATTCAGGTAATGGCTAAAGTCATTTTTCACTGCCAAGGTGGCAGAAGTAAAAATCCATGCCCCGACCTTGCGTTTGATTTGGCTAGCCATGCCCTCAGCCACCGACAAAGGCGTCGCGTGCAACTGCACCGCTTGGGTATAGACTTCCACCCAACGCACAAACGCTTGCTCATCTACTTGCTGCCATTCATGCAACATCTGTTGCAGCGCCAAGCTGCGTTGCCAACAATTTTCCAGCACTGGGTCGCGCGCCGCTTGGCTTTCTAAAATCTCAGCCAACGCCGCCAAAGCGGTCTGCATTTGCGCCATACGCGGGGCAAAATTTTCTAATGCTAAGACTTTTTGAATGGGCAAGCGTGAACCTTCAAAGGCAAATACCAAGCGGAAATCTCGCGCACTTTTTTCTAACGCTCTAGCGCGTTCTAGAATCTCACTACAATCTTTTGCCACGGTCACATAAGCCGCCTCACTATCACGCGCCAATTCGATTAATTGGCTGGTAGAAACGTCTTTGCCGAAAAATAAACCGGCGATTTCCGGCAACTGATGCGCCTCATCAAAAATCACCGCATTAGCAGCAGGCAATAATTCCGCCACCCCTTCATCGCGCAAGGCCACATCGGCAAAAAATAAATGGTGGTTCACCACCACCACATCAGCTTCCATCGCGCGTTTGCGGGCAGCCACCACAAAGCAATCTTTGTAATGCGCACACTCCTGCCCCAAACAGTTGTCCTTGGTAGAAGTCACCAAAGGCCAAATGCTGGCCGCTTCCGGCACGCTGGCTAACTCAGCCTTATCGCCAGTTTTGCTGCTGTGCATAAATTGTTTGATTTGTTCCAGATAAGCCACATCTTCACGGCTCGCAAAACGCCCATCTGCCGCAGCGCGTTGCGCATGAAAATGACACACATAATTGGCGCGCCCTTTGAGCATAGCCACCGTCACAGGGATTTTCAGAGCATCTCGAACAGCGGGTAAATCGCGATGGAATAGTTGGTCTTGCAGGGTTTTAGTACCAGTAGAAATAATCACCTTGCCACCCGACAACAGCGCAGGTACTAAATACGCAAAGGTCTTGCCAGTACCAGTGCCAGCCTCCACCACCAATACCTGATTACCCTTTATCGCCTGCTCAATCGCCAGCGCCATATCCAACTGCTGTTGCCGCACACGAAAATTTTGCATATTTTCCGCCAATGCACCTTGGGCAGAAAACATCAATGGCAAAACGGAGCTAGACACAGACATAAGGGGAAAGCTACCTCAGAGAAAAGACAATCACTTAGCGCCGCAAACAACACGGCGCAAAGTGACTATTGTACTGGATAGCGACTTTCGTCGGTATGACGACATGGAATTTGTAGTTTGGGCTGAGGTTAACAAGCCCCAAAAGTGTCGCTTGGAAAATTCACCTCAAAGGAGTGTAAAAAAACAAAGGGGTTATTTCGCAAGCTGCATTGTCACCGATTTTTTCAATTTGGCGGCATATGGGTTTTTGCGTGACTTCATTTTTGATAAATCATATTCAGCTTTCATGGCGTAATT
>CAYNLW010000047.1:0-8770 GCA_964398195.1 uncultured Methylophilaceae bacterium
TCAATCAAATCGGCACCTTAACGGAAACCTTCCAAACTATAGAAACCGCCAAGCGCGCTGGTTATACCTCAGTGATTTCCCATCGCTCAGGCGAAACGGAAGATACTACGATTGCTGATATCTCAGTAGCCACCAATGCCTTGCAAATTAAAACCGGTTCTCTGTCCAGATCCGAGCGTATCGCCAAATACAACCAATTGTTACGCATTGAAGAAGAGTTAGGCGATGCCACTAGCTATGCGGGTATGTCGGCTTTTTATCACTTAAAACGCGGATAATTTAAAGCCAATATGAAATCGCTCACGCTGATATTCGTAGTACTCATCGCCCTTATCCAATACCCTTTGTGGTTGGGTAAGGGTAGTTGGTTAACGGTATGGAAGCATAATCAACAAATCGAACAGCAAAAAAACTATAACGAAACCCTCAAGCAACGCAATCAACAACTAGACGAAGAAGTGCGCGACCTAAAACAAGGCGTCACCGCCATTGAAGAACGTGCCCGTGTAGAGCTAGGCATGGTCAGACAAGACGAGGTGTTTTATCAAACCGTTGATGAAAGCCAACTCGGCCCCACGCAAAAACCGGTCAACAGCGTCTCCGACCTAGTCAGTCAATCCGAAGAAGCTGCCAAACCAGTTCCTCGCGAACACAAACGCCACAAATAAGCAGCCTCCGCAATTTTTTAAGGTGTATTACGGCAGTGGATATGGCGTAGCAATAATGCTCAAGTCCATACCTTGATATTGCACTGGGTTTTGTTTTAAGGCCTCCGCCTGAATATTATCTAAGCGAATTTCTATCAATAAATCAGTCCCGCCGTCCAAGCTAGGCGCGGCGTTGACCACCATGCCGACGGCGTCTTGGCTTTGTGCGGTGTGTATAGGCGCACCAGGCGGAATATCCAATTGGCTGGCTAGATGGGCGATTTGCATACGTCGTTTGACCGTGCCTAGATAATGGGTGCGGGCGACGATTTCTTGGCCGGTGTAGCAACCTTTTTTAAAGTTAATGCCATTCAGCGCGTCTAGATTGAGCATTTGTGGCACAAAACATTCTTGTGTCGCACTCACCACTTGCGGCAGCGCGGCTTGAATATTGAGTGAGTCCCAAGCGAGTTTGCCCACAGGCTGGGCTTGTTTTAACAAGTCGGCTAGCAAGCTCTCGCAACGGTTGGTCGAGGTAAATAGTAAAAACATAGGATGCTCGCTAGGCAGCCGAATCAGCGTAGCCGTGTCGTGGGTCACCATTTGATGGCCTTGTTTTGGCACTTGGGCAAAGTGTTGCGCTAATAGCGCAGGCATTTGCTGACCAGCGCAGCCTAGCACCACAATCTCATCGCGTTTATCTTGTATGGTCACTTTAGAGCGCATCACAAACATACGCAGACGTTTAATCAGAAAATCCAGCTGTTCCACAGGCGCCAGCAAATGATAATGCCCGCTGTGCGCAAACGCCAAAAACAAGGCCAACATACGGCCTTTGGGGGTGCAATAGCCGGCGTATTGGGTGTGCGCGCCGTCTAATAAACGAATATCGTTAGTGAGCTGGCCTTGCAGGAAATTTAGGCTATCTTCGCCCTCAATTTGTAGCAGGGCTAAATGGCTTAAATATGCCACCACATTGCCTTGCTGGGCGGCTTGTAATTCCTGTTGTGGCTGACCATAATGGATTAAATGCTGTTGATCATAGTGCGCACCAAGCGCTTGTAATGTAGTAGGCTGAAATACCATCCTGATTCCTTTTTTAAATCTTCATCATTCACGCAGGGGGGATTAAAGCGATATGCATTTGACGCCGTTAAATATTAGCCGTTCCCGCTATCTCAGCGCTATTTTACTGCTGATTGGTGGCGCTGGCGTGCTGTCGGTGTGGTGCTTGCCTATTTTCTGGTTGGCGCAGTGCTTGATCAGTTTGTCCGTGATGGCGCTGACATGGCACGCGCTGCAACGCTATGCATGGCTACAGCAGCCGGAAAGTTGGTTAGGGTTGCGGCTGGATAGCCAACAGCAAATCGTCGCTTGGCGTAGGCTAAGCGCAGATCAAATCAGCCAATATCCAATACAACTACACCCTGACAGCGTGGTATGTCATGGCTTTATTTTGTTACGCTTTCAAATGATGAGCGATACGCAAATGGTCTGCGATAAGCGCTGGCATCAGCTGATTATCTTGCCTGATGCTTGTGATGCAGAGGTAATGCGCGAGTGGGTGGTGGGATTAACTTGGGGACTGCGCCACAGCGGACAGGCGCAAACAATTGCATCGCCGCCAGCGCCAGAATAGTTCAGCGCCAGAATAGTTCAGTGTTAGCTAGTGGAAGCCAAGCGGCTGAGTTTTTCACGACTAGCCTTGTTCAGTTGGCGCAAATAGCCGATGACGTCTTTAGGCAAATACGACAGCACGATGAGCAACACCGCTAGGCTAGCCAAAATCCAACGCACCGAAAATGGCGCGATATCGCGTCTGGCTGGTGGTTGATTGCTCATTGCAGAAAGCACTTTTTGCAGGCTATCGCCACGCACATATTGCGCATTGACCAACTTCGCCAAGTCTATCAAATAGGCTTCTTGTAATTTAGATAAGAAGCGATCGCCAGTTGAGCTGGCAACATTGTTATCACGCGCCCCGATATTCGATTCAGAAATCTGCGCAATACCTGGTTGCAAAGCAAAACTATCATTTGCCCAATAGCCTATCAGTTGGTTTTTTTCATCAAATTTAGGAATCGGTGTACCGACATCGCTACCTATGCCCACCAATAGCCAGCCATTGCCACCTTGGAAATTGCTTAAATCGACGGTATTAAAAGCGTGCAATCTTGGGGCTTCTTCACCATCAGAGAAATACACCACTTGGGCAGGCTCAGGAAAAGCGCGTATGGTGCGCGCGATGCCCAGCATACTATCGCGGATACGGCTATTGCCCGACCACGCCATACGCCAATCGAGGTGGTTAATGGTGTCTTGGATAGCAGCGTAATTGCTGCAAATTTCTATCGGGTGATATAAGGCTGGCGTGCTCACGCCGGCAAATAGCCCGACGCTGACTTTGGTGCCGCAGGGCAGGTTGGCAGTGATATCGTGCAACATTTTCTTGGTGTAATCCAAACGCGATACCAGCTTGTTATCTAGCTTGGCATCTACTGTATTCATACTCTGTGAGATATCCACCACAAACATATATGAATAGATATTGTGTGGTAACGGTATCGCCGGATTGATCATGGCAATCAGCAATAACAGTAGCGCCGAAGACAATAAAGAAATGTCGCGGCGGGCGCCGATAATCTTAAAGAAGCGCTTGATTTTATACATGATTATGGCAAGCCCACTGGAATATTGCCCATAATCAGACCGGGTGAGTCAGACTCGCCCACGCCTGGGGTAGGGGTGCCGGGCAATACCATCAGCAATCTATCCAGATTATGACGCGTGCCCCAATACGAGTTATCGATGCGTAAGGCTTGTTGATAAAGCCCCTTGGCTTGCCGTAACAGATATTCCGTTTCTTTGCCCACTTCCATATTGGCGCCATTCAAGGCGATGCCACGCAAGAAATAAATATTGCCTAAATTATGCTGAATCGCTGCTTTTTGCTGCGGGTTAGCTTTTTCTAGCAGATTATTAAATAACAAGGTCGCTTCTTTAAAGCGCTCACTCTTGGCTAACCAATAAGCGGTGGCAAATTTTGCTTCAAAACTTTGCGCGTCTGTCATCGGAGGTTTGGCGTTAGAGATGGCTTGGTTAAAAGCATTAATTTCAGCGATTCTTTGCAACTGATAGGCGCTCGCCAGCGCACTCAGGATAGCTAAGACACTGAGCAATATCACCCATTGCTTGGTGCTAAGAAGTTTCCACATAAGGCTTATCCTCTTTCTGACTCTCTGGCGCCATGCCAGGTACTAATTTCAAAAAATTTAATCACACACAGGGCAATTAGAAACAAACACGCCAAACTTAAAAATACATTGGTAAAGTCGGCGCCGGCTATGGTTTCTTTATAGCGTATCGGTTTTTTTTCTTTCTGATTGATATCGGCAATGGCGCTAGCCAATGATTTAGGGTCATCTGCTTCATAAGCGATAAACGGCGTGCGCAATTTCATAAAAAACATATTCAGCTCAATCTGTGGTGGCAACGCAGCGTCTTCTGGTGGCACATAGCTGGTATCAAAAATACTCAAGCCTCCAGGCTGGCGCAGCACAATCCAATACAGACTGACTTTATAACGCTCTAGCCACTCCAGAATTTTCTGTTGCGTATTGGCGTCGATTCTGCCGCCACCATCTGATAGCAAAATCATCACCCGTGAACCTGAGTCGGGCAATTTAGCAAATAGCTCAGAGGCACTGGTTAAGCCGCTACCAATATTGGTCTGGAATAGCGCATTGCCGGCAGTGGCGCGCACAGCGGCTAGAACTGCTTCGCGATTTTCGGTGAGCGGCAGTACATACATCGCCGAATTACTAAAAGTGACCACGCCAAACATATCGTTTTGGCGCGATTGAATAAAATCAGAAATAATGCGGCTGGCCGCGGCAGACTTGGTTTCGCCGATTTTGCCATTGCCATTCGCTCCGCCAGAAAACGGGTCGTCCATACTGGCGCTTCTATCCAATACCAGCGCGATTTGTGCGCCTACCCCTAAACGCTCGACTTTACGCTCTAAGCTATGCGGGCCGGACAGAGCGATGATAATAAAGGCGATAGACAGGCTAGCCAGCGCCTTGAGCAGCAAGGAAATCAGCCGTGACCAGCGGTCATGTGGCAATAAATCTGACCAAGAATAATTTTGGCTATGGGTTTTATTAAGCCAAATAGGCAATAAACTCAGTGGCAAAAACCACAAAATCCATGCATTAGAAAAATAGGCAAAAAAGCTTAACATCGGCTCACTTTCATGCCACAGGCTTTAAGCCGCGTTCACAATCACGGCAATGCACACAAAACTGTTTTAACCACTGCATAGTGGCTGGCGCATCTAATTGCGAAATCTGGTTTTCATAAAGCACTTTGCGTGAAATAGCAAAAAAGCTCTGTATCTCACCCTCAATATTTTTCAGCGCGGGAATACGTTGATACAGCACATCTAGATTATCGCTAAAAATACTGGTCTGCCCAGCCTCATTTAAAGCCTTATGCAACAAGCTCAGGGCGGATTCTAATTGTGTTTCATCATGGCTTAATTTGCGCAACTGACGATAAGTTTTAGCAAAAGGTCTGCCCATATTCGGCAACCAGGCGCGATTGCCTAAGATATAAACCAGCCCGATTAGGCTGATGCCTAGCAGGCTTAGGCTAAAGGCTAATTTTTGTTTTTCTGGGTAAGACGCAATCAAGAACAGCGGATGAAAGCCGCTCATATCTTGTTCGATTTTAACCGCGCCAAAGATAGACAGAGGGGACACTCGGAAGCCCCAGCTGGGCACTTCAATTTGCACGATGTCATCGCTTTTTGTCCCTTGAAATTTCAGCACTTCTTTAGGTAAGAAAAACATCTTAGCGGTGGCTTCGTTATCAAACACTTGATACTGCAAATCTATGGTGTATTGCATGTATTGATCAAACTTCTGTTTGCTATATTGGATATTGCGCAATTCGATGCCAATAATTTGGCCTTGATAACGACGCTCATAGCCCACGATAGGTAGGCTAGTTTCAATCAGCTGATAGGGTTGATTCACTTTAAGCACAATATGCCGCGCTAATTTATCGCCGACGATATAACCAACATCGCGCTCAGGATTGCTGACGCTTAATTGATATAGCTTTTCCGGCATATCCGGTGAGGGTGGGTCATTGGCCCAAGCGGGATTGAACAGGCTGAGCATGAGACAGCTGAACAATACAAAGACAATTCTAGAGAGTGATAAATACATAATTAGGCCGCTGCAAATTGATAAAAGTATTCGCTCATTTTGTCGCAATCAAAATGACCTTCTACGAAAAAGGGTGGCATGTCGTAGCGCAAAAATAAATCGTTAAGAATCTTTCTGCGCTGTTCAAAATTATCCACGATTTGTTCACGCAACTCTTTGCGTAATAACACGATGCGTTGTTCGCCAGTCTCTGGGTCTTGGATATTGATAATGCCGAAATCAGGCAGATTGCGATATTCATCATTATCCCAAAGCACCACTGGAACAATATGGTGATGCAACATCTGTAGCAAAGTATCTTCCAGCACCGCTTGCGGCATATGAAAATCTGAAATCAAGAAAATCAGCGAGCGCTCTCTAGGCAAGTAGCGATAAGCCTCGCGCAAGCCTGCACCACCCACTTGAGGCGCTTGATAATGTTGCAACTCAGCCAGCTGGTCCAAGGCCATCTGCGGTCTAAGCGAAGTAGGGCATAGCATTTCTTCGCGCACTTGGTCGTCAAACACGATTAAGCCAAACGGGTCGCTGTTATTCGTGGCAGAGACCGCGATGGATTGGGCGATTTGCGCCATCAAGCTGACTTTGGATTGGCTTTGACCAAAACTCATAGAGCCAGAAATATCACCAATGGCGAACACTGGGGTGGCGCCCTTTTGGTTGTAGATACGCACATAGATTTGTTCCAGCGGGTCTTTAATGGTCTGGCGTATATCAATGCGTCGTGGGTCGGGGTAGGACAATAAATTACTTAAACCACGAAACTCCATGCCCATGCCGCGCTGTATGCTGGCATGACGGCCAGTATGGTAGCCACACGAGCGCCATGCTAAATGGTAGTTAAACTGCGGAATATCATGATACATAGGGCGTATCAGGCATTTAACTAAGGTGCGCTGACGCTATGCAAAATGCCATCGAGCAACTGTCTGGCAATTTCGGTACGGCGCATCTCATACACTGGGCTAAACACCAAGCGGTGAGCCACAGTGGAATGGAATACTGCGTGGATATCCTCAGGCGTCACTGCATCGCGGTCGCTTAACCAAGCGTTCACCCGTGCCGCCCGCAACATCATACTCATACCGCGTGGGCTGGCGCCAGCAAGCACTAGGCGATTGATATCTACCCCAGGGATTTTAATGCCGTATTCGGCAGGGGATTTGGTGGCTTGCCACAGATGCAGGGCATACTTTCTTAAGGTTGGGCTGGCTTCTACGGTGCTCTGTATCAGACCGGCGATATCATTTAATTGATTAAACTCAACGATATTCGGTTCTAGTTGGTCAATCAGCGCGTCCACATTGTGGTAGCGGGTATCAAACACCAAAGCTTCCATAATGTCTTCGTCTTTAGGAATCACGATAGGGATTTCCATCATAAAGCGATCACGTGCGGCAGATGGAATCTCAAAGGTTTCTTCGCGTTCTACTTGGTTGCGGTCGGCAAACACCAACATATGCGGGAAGTGAAATTCTTTATTAAATGCCGACAACGTGCGTTCTGCCATCACCCGTAGCAATAGCGAGTGCACTTGCGGTCTAGCGCGGTTGATTTCGTTAAAGAAGAAAATAGATAAATCTTCACCAGACATCAACAATGGGCCTGGGGTCACGTGAGGTTTGCCGTCTTCACCCAAATAAGTGTGATATATCAAATCGTTAGGCATCAGGTCTATGGTGCCCTCAATACGCTGGTAGCCGCCACCGATACAGCGGGTAAACGCTCTAAGCAAGGTGGTTTTACCTACCCCGACATCGCCCTCTAGCAGCACATGGCCGCGCGAAAAAATGGCTGTGGTAATCAAGCGTATAGCTTGTTGTTGACCAACCACGACTTTGTTGATTTCCTTTTCCAGATTGTGTGCGTGTGCGCGCCAAGTTTGCAGATTTTTTTTGCTCATGGAGTGTCCTGTACCCAGTAGATGCGTTTAAAAAGTAAAAGGGGGGATAGTAAACATAAAGGCCTACCCTGTAAACAGACCAATACACCCAAGCAAGAAGTTTCATACAATACACAAATAATTTGAATAAACCCTTTCGCTAAGAGTGTATTTCAAGCGAAAATAGCGGATATTTTTTAATCTGGAAATTTAGATGCAAACTAGCTCGCCAAATGCAATGCAAAATAAAAATAGTTTTAGCTATGAGGAATTACTAGCCTGTGGCAGAGGCGAAATGTTTGGTGCCGGCAATGCACAACTGCCTCTCCCGCCTATGTTGATGTTCGATCGTATCGTCAAGATTTCCTCTGAGGGTGGCAAATATGGTCAGGGCGAGATTGTGGCAGAGCTGGATATCAAACCAGATTTATGGTTTTTTCAATGTCATTTTGAAGGTGACCCCGTGATGCCAGGCTGTTTAGGATTAGACGCCATGTGGCAATTGGTAGGTTTTTTCCTAGGCTGGAAGGGCGGCCCCGGTAAAGGTCGTGCTTTGGGGGCGGGCGAAGTCAAGTTTAGTGGGCAGGTGTTGCCGACTGGTAAAAAAGTCACTTACATCATAGACTTGAAGCGTGTCATTATGCGCAAACTGGTGATGGGGATTGCAGATGCCAGAATGGAATTGGACGGCAAAGAAATTTATGTGGCCAATGATTTGCGGGTTGGTTTGTTTACCAGCACCGATCATTTTTAATATTGCCTTAATCGATGCTATAGGGAGAGAGCAATGCGTCGCGTGGTAGTCACAGGCATGGGAATCGTTTCTAGCCTTGGAAATAACGTAGCACAAGTCAAACAAAGCCTGTTTGAGGGCAAGTCAGGTATTGCCTATCAAGCCGAATATGCTGAGCGTGGATTGCGCTCCCATGTGGCTGGTTCGATTAAAGATTTAGACATCGAAGCGCTGATAGACAGAAAATTATTCCGTTTTATGGCCAAAGGCCACGCCT
>CAYNLW010000048.1:0-8711 GCA_964398195.1 uncultured Methylophilaceae bacterium
ATTACCTGACTATTTTAGTATATTAATTTCGCCTCGGTGGGCTTTTTTTAAAAAATTTTGCGCCTGAATTAAGTCCTTGATTTTTCAGTTATGAATCTCTAAGAGGTGCATATTTATTGGCTTGGCGCAAGATGATTTAACAGAAAAAAAGCAAGCGAAGAGTGCGCGCATCGTTTAAAATTTGCTTTATGTCAGCCGCCCACTCCACCCCTCAATTTGTTCATTTGCGTTGCCACAGCGAGTATTCCATCGTCGATGGCACGGTGCGCATTGGCGACTATGTTGCTGCCGCAGCGGCCGATGCCATGCCAGCCTTGGCGATGACGGATTTAAGTAATTTATTCGGTGCGGTGAAGTTCTATAAGGCCAGTCGGGCGGCCGGTTTAAAACCTATTTTGGGCTGTGATATCTGGCTGGAAAATACTAACAATCGCGAACAGCCTTGGCGCGCTTTATTGCTATGTCAGAACCAGCAAGGCTATTTGCGTTTATGTGAGTTGCTGTCGCTGGCTTTTACTCAGAATCAATGGCGGGGTCGCGCCGAAATCAAAGTCGAATGGCTGCTACAAAATAACCAAGGCTTGATCATGCTGTCTGGCGCTATGTTGGGCGATATCGGCCAAGCGCTATTGATGCAAAACACTGCGCTGGCGCAACAAGCGGCTGAGCGCTGGCAACAAGCGTTTGGCGACCGCTTTTATTTGGAATTGCAACGCTACGGTCAGCCACAACAAGCCTTATATGAGTCGCAGTTATTGGCCTTGGCGCAACAACTCGATTTGCCTGTGGTGGCCACCCAGCCTATTCAATTTATGCGCCAACAGGACTATATCGCCCACGAAGCGCGGGTCTGTATCGCTGAGGGCTATGTATTGGCCGATACGCGCCGTCCCAAAGTGTTTACCGAGCAGCAATTCTTTAAGAGCCAAGCGCAGATGCATGCCTTGTTCGCCGATCTGCCCAGTGCTTTACAAAATAGCGTGCAGATTGCCATGCGTTGCAATGTGGCCTTGCAATTAGGCAAAAACTATCTGCCCAATTTCCCCACCCCAGATCAATCTAGCTTAGAAGATTATCTACGCAATCAGTCCTATCAAGGCCTGCAACAACGCTTAGCCAGCCTCTACCCAGATGCACAAGTGCGTGAGCAGCAGCGGGCAGCTTATGAAAATCGCTTGGCGATAGAAATCGGCATCATTGTGCAGATGGGCTTTGCTGGCTATTTCTTGATTGTGGCGGACTTTATTAATTGGGCTAAACACAATGGCGTGCCAGTCGGCCCTGGACGCGGCTCTGGCGCCGGCTCTGTGGTGGCTTATAGCTTGGGCATCACCGACTTAGACCCGCTGCAATACAACCTTCTATTCGAGCGCTTCCTCAATCCTGAGCGGGTGTCTATGCCGGACTTCGATATCGACTTTTGTATGGAAGGGCGCGACCGTGTGATTGAGT
The DNA here is from genome assembly GCA_964398195.1 of uncultured Methylophilaceae bacterium. GTDB lineage: Bacteria > Pseudomonadota > Gammaproteobacteria > Burkholderiales > Methylophilaceae > RFPI01. The sequence goes on from CAYNLW010000048.1 coordinate 1,453, forward strand.
ATGTGCGGCAAAAATACGGCGCCGAAGCGGTATCGCAAATTGCCACCTTCGGTACCATGGCGGCCAAGGCGGTGGTGCGCGATGTGGGGCGGGTGTTGGACTTGCCATTTAATTTTGTCGATGGCATCGCCAAGCTGATTCCGAATGAGCTAGGCATCAGCTTATCCAGCGCCTTAGAAAAAGAACCGCAATTGGCAGAACGCAGCCAAAACGAAGAAGAAGTCAAACAGCTGATGAGCTTGGCGCTAAGTCTAGAGGGGCTGGTGCGTAATGTCGGTATGCACGCCGGTGGAGTATTGATTTCACCGGGTAAGATTTCCGATTTCTCGCCTGTGTATTGCCAACCCAACGCGGACAGCGTGGTCAGCCAATACGATAAAGACGATGTAGAAGCGGTGGGCTTGGTCAAATTCGACTTTCTTGGCCTGCGCACCCTGACCATACTCGCTATGGCCATGCAAGACGCTAACCAACAGCGCGCCGCGCAAGGCTTGCCGCCGTTAAGCCTAGAAACCTTGCCGATTAACGATAAAGCCACGTATCAACTGCTCAAAGCCTGCAATACCACGGCGGTATTCCAATTGGAATCGCGCGGGATGAAAGACACCTTAAAACAAGCCAAGCCCGACTGTTTTGAAGATGTCATCGCTTTGGTGGCTTTGTATCGCCCAGGTCCTATGGATTTGATTCCCGACTTTTGTCGCCGCAAGCACGGGCAACAGCGCGTCGAGTATCCACACCCCGCGGTCGAGCCTATCCTCAAAGAAACCTACGGCATTATGGTGTATCAGGAACAGGTGATGCAGATTGCCCAAGTGATGGCGGGTTATAGCCTAGGTGGCGCGGATATGTTGCGTCGCGCCATGGGCAAAAAGAAAAAAGAAGAAATGGATGCGCAGCGTGCAGTATTTATCCAAGGCGCGGTGAAACAAGGCACTTCTGAGCAACAAGCCGCGGACTTATTCGATTTGATGGAGCGCTTTGCTAGCTATGGCTTTAATAAATCGCACGCTGCCGCTTATGCCTTAGTGGCTTTCCAAACCGCCTATCTGAAAGCGCATTATGCAGCGGCATTTATGGCGGCCACCATGTCGGCGGATATGAATAACACCGACAATATTCATATCTTTTACGATGACTGCGTAAATAACGGCCTAGAAGTCCTGCCACCAGATATCAACCGCAGCGTCTATAAATTTAAGCCGCTCAATGACAAACAGATTTTATACGGCTTGGGCGCGCTAAAAGGATCTGGCGAAGCGGCCATAGAAGTGATCGTGGCGGCGCGTGAAGCGGGTGGCGAGTTTAAAGATTTATTCGACTTTTGTGCTCGTATTGATTTGCGTAAGGTCAATCGCCGCGTCATTGAAACGCTAATACGCGCTGGCGCATTCGATAAGCTAGAAGCCAATCGCAATGCCTTGCTGGCCGGGGTCAATCTGGCGATTAGCATGGCTGAACAAAATGGTGCCAATAGTTTGCAAAACAGCTTATTTGGCGAAGTCACCGCCGCTTCTGCCGCGGCGTTGCCAGCGGTGCCGGCATGGACGCCACAAGAGCAACTGCAACAAGAAAAACTGGCCTTGGGCTTTTATTTTAGCGGCCATCCTTTTACCGCCTATCAACAAGAGCTGGCTGGCTTTGTGCATACCCGCTTGCGCGATTTGGCGCCACAAGAGCAGCCTTTGCTTACCGCCGGTGTGGTGATGGGCATACGCACACGTATGACGCAGCGCGGCAAAATGGCCATCGTTACGCTAGATGACGCGGATAGTCGGGTAGAAGTGGTGATAGGCAATGAGCTACTCAATCAATACGCGCATCTAATTAAAGAAGACCAGTTATTGGTGATAGAAGGCCGCGTTTCTAAGGATGACTTTTCTGGCGGGATACGCGTCAGTGTGCGTAAGATTTTTGATATTGCTGCAGCGCGCAGTGCACGGGCGAGTTGGTTAAAGATCTCCTGTAATGGCCAAGCCGATGCCGTCAAGTTGCGCGAACTGCTCGCTCCCTATTGCAGCAAAGACCGCCAGCAGGGCGGTTGTGCGGTGAAAGTGGAATATCACAACCAACTGGCGCAAGCCGAGATTTTGTTAGGCGAGGCTTGGCGTGTGCAACTCAGCGATGAGTTATTAGCCGGATTAAAAGCTTGGCTGAGCGAAGAAAACGTAAAAATCCTCTATAATTAACTCCCTTCAAAATACAAAGATTGCTGTGATGAAACTAAGCTATTTAGAATTTGAACAACCGATTGCCGAACTTGAAGGCAAGATTGAAGAACTCAAAAAGGTGCAAGACGACGGCTCCGTCGATATCAATGAGGAAATCAATCGTCTGCAAAATAAATCCTCTGAGCTACTCACTGAGATTTATGGCAACTTAAATGCTTGGCAAATTTCCCAAGTGGCGCGTCATCCGCAACGTCCTTACACCAATGATTATATTCAAGCCTTATTCACCGACTTCCAAGAGTTGCACGGCGACCGCGCTTATGCCGATGACCCTGCCATCGTCGGTGGCTTAGCCCGTTTTCAAGGCCATCCTGTCATGGTGATAGGCCATCAAAAAGGCCGTGATGTTAAAGAACGGCAATATCGTAACTTCGGTATGCCACGCCCAGAGGGCTATCGCAAGGCATTGCGTTTGTACCGCTTAGCCGAGAAATTTGAAATCCCGATTATTACCTTAATCGACACTCCAGGCGCCTATCCCGGCATTGGTGCTGAGGAGCGTGGTCAATCAGAAGCGATTGCGCGCAATTTATATGTCATGGCGGAATTAAAAACCCCCATGATAGGCGTGATTATCGGCGAGGGCGGCTCTGGTGGCGCGTTAGCGCTGGGTGTGGTGGATCAGTTATTGATGTTGCAGTATTCCACCTATTCAGTGATTTCGCCTGAGGGTTGTGCTTCTATTCTATTCCGTAGCGCAGACCAAGCCTCGGTAGCGGCCGAAGCATTGGCTATTACTGCGCCGCGCCTTAAATCAGTGGGCTTGGTAGATAGGGTCATCAGCGAGCCTATGGGCGGCGCGCATCGCAACTGGGATGCCATGATGCAATCGCTTAGCGACGCGCTTAGCGAAGAACTGAAAAAATTGCAAAAGACTTCTCTCAGCAATTTACTCAAAGCGCGCTATGACAAGCTGATGGGCTTTGGTCAGTTTGAAATTAGTCCTGCCAGCGCTGAGCGCTGAGTATGGATTTGCTGGATAGGCTACAGCACAGTCTGCAGGCGATTTTGCCGCAGTTAATGGCGCAGGCAGACTGTCTAGCAAATCCCGCAGCAAGCCCCACTACCACATCTCCCCCGCATATCCTACTAGCCTTTAGCGGCGGGCTAGACTCTAGTGTGTTATTGCATTTACTGAGCTGTCTTTCCCAACGAATCCCCATGCAACTAGAAGCGATGCACGTGCATCACGGCTTAAGCACTAACGCCGATGCTTGGGTGCAATTTTGTCAGCAAACCTGTCAGCAATACGGCATCACCTGCCAAATTCAGCATGTGCAATTAGCCCCCGCATCGGACTTGGGCACCGAGGCGGAAGCGCGGCTAAAGCGTTATCAGGCTTTGATGGCGAGCTCGGCGCAGTTAATCGCCTTGGCGCATCACCAAGACGACCAAGCGGAAACGCTGTTGCTGCAATTGATGCGCGGCGCAGCGGTCAAAGGTTTATCCGGTATGCCGGCGCATGATCCGCAACGGCGCTTGTGGCGGCCTTTGTTGGGATTCAGTCGGACGGATTTAGAAGATTATGCTCAGCAGCATGACTTGCAGTGGATAGAGGATGAAAGCAATCAAAGCGTGCAATACGAGCGCAATTTCTGCCGCTTGCAATTAATCCCCTTGATGCGTCAGCGCCATCCCAGCATCGTGCACAATCTATCGCGTAGCGCTGAGTTAATGGCGCAGGCGCAGGGTTTGTTAGATGAGTTAGCGCAACTAGATGCCGCGCAAGCAGTGCGCCCACAAGGCTTGGACTTGGCTTATTGCGCGGCTTTGTCGCCGCCACGCGCGGCCAATTTGCTGCGCTATTGGTTGGCACAACAAGGCATGATGATGCCTAGCCAAGCGCAGTTACAGCAAGTGATGCAGCAGCTATTACACGCCAAGCAAGGCCAGCAACCGGCTTTACGCTTGCGCCATCAACATCAGCGACAGCTGTATTGGATACGGCGTTATCAAGGCTATGCCAGCTTACAGGCGCATGCTGCACAGCGCATCAGCCACAGCGATAGCCAAGCAGCCAGCGCTTTATTGGACGGCATACTGACGCAGCAGCCCACGCTTATCTGGCAAGGCGAAGCAGAACTGCGATTACCAGATGGCAGTCTTTTGCAGTTTAGTCAGCAAATAGGGCAGGGCATTAGCGTTAAGCAACTGGCGCAGCAGCCCGTCAGCATTCAGTGGCGTAGCGGTGGCGAGCGCTTTAAACCGTTTGCCAATCGTCCGAGTAAAACGCTGAAGAAATGGTGGCAAGAATTACAAGTACTGCCTTGGCAACGCCAGCGTACCCCTATGCTTTATGCGGCTGAGCGCTTGCTGATGGTGCCGGGCATTGGGGTGCAAGCGGAATGGCAAGCCACTGCGCAAGAAAAAGGCTGGCTAGTCACTTGGCTGCCAGCCCATTAGATAAGTGCTTGTTACTGATTAATCAAGCCGTGCCGTATCGCTAGGCGCACCATTTCGATAGGGGTATTCACCTTGAGTTTTTGCTTGATGGTGGTTTGATAATTGGCCACGGTTTTGAGGCTGATATTTAAGCGCGTCGCGATGTGGGCAATCTCATCGCCCTCGACCAACATACGAAAAATCTCAAACTCTCTCACCGATAACTGCTGCAAGGGGTTGTCGTCTTGCGTCACGCTAAAATTAATCTTGCTAGAAATCTCATGCCCTAGGAATTTTTGCCCCGAGGCTATCCATTGAATGGCGTCTATCAATTCATCGGATAAACCGCTTTTAGATAGATAGCCACGCGCACCCACCTTGAGCGCTTGACCAGCAAAGTTGACATTGTCGTGCATAGACAGTACCAAAATTTTGGCGGTAGGGTAGCGCGTCAAGATGCGTTTAATCGCCTCTAAACCGCCCATGCCGGGCATGCTGATATCCATCACCGTAATATCCGGCAAAAACTCACCAAAAATTTGATAGGCTTTTTCTCCGCTATCGGCTTCTGCCACCACTTCAAATTGACTATCTTGCTCTAACAAACGCCTGATGCCGGCGCGCACCACGCCGTGGTCATCTACCAACATCACCCGCAAAGGTAGCGCTTTTATTTGATCGGTATCCATGCTTCTATGGTCGTTCCATCTTGAGTTAAAAAGTGAATCTTGCCATCTAGCCCAGTAATCCGCTCTTGCATACCCGGTAAGCCCATACCCGCATGGTTGCTGGCTGCTAGGCCTATGCCATTGTCTTGAATGCGCAGGAATATATGCGCTTTGCCTTGCTGATGCACGGTCAATATCTTTAGCTCGACTTGGCTGGCCGAGGCGTGTTTGCTGATATTGGTCAGCGCCTCTTGTACCAAGCGGTAAATGGCGATATTGATATGGTCGCTCATAGGCTGTTCAGGTAGCTCAATCTGATATTGCAGCTGTATATGCGCGTAGCGTTTTTGCCAAGGCTGTAACAGGTCCTCTAATGCTGACTCTAGCCCCAACTCGTCCAACACCGAGGGGCGCAAGGTTTGCAACAAGCCACGCACTTGTTCCATTAAATGACGCGACAACTCGCTAATGGCATGCGCGCTTTCTTTGATTTCCGGATATTTCTTATCTGCCACGCGGCTGATAATGGTGGCATCAGTATTAATCGCCGTCAGACATTGGCCAAATTCATCATGCAAATCACGTGCAAGGCTTTTGCGTTCTTCTTCTTGCAGATTAATCAACTGCTGGCTCAGTCTATGGTTTTGCTGAATGCTAGATTGCAACTGCGCCACCATCTCATTAAATTTCTGCCCGATACGCGCTAATTCAACGGTTTTAAATGCCGGCAAGCGGGTGTCTAAATTGCCATCTTCTAAATCTTTCAAAGCAGCATAAATTTTTTCTGTCGGTTTCAAGGCCAAACTCACCACCCAACTGACCATCACATTGACCAACACAAAAAAGATTAAACCCAAGCTCATCAAGGCTTTTAATTGCTTCCATTTCTCTGCGTATTCATAACTGGGGTCAGGCGTCACCACCAAGTTGCCCAACAGCTTGCCGTCAAAATATAAAGGCAGAATATTTGGTTGCCATGGCGCACTCAGACGATTGATAAAACTGACAAACCAGACCGGTGCTTCATCTTCCAGTTCATTAAATTCAGTGATATTCGAGTCGATTAATTGTCTTTTCTCATTGAATAACTGTATGCGGATATGTCGCATATGACCCAGGGTTTGTAGGTTAAATGTATTTTTGTTAATGCGTTCTATCTTTTTATTATTCAGCGTAGCGTCTTCTAACAGATACAACACCAATTTCTCCGCAGACTTGACCTCAGCAATTGCATTCAGACGGGCATTGTTTAAAGTAAATAGCGCGCCGACCATGAGGATAATCAGCAGCAGTAAAGTAATTAAAATATTCAGTCTTAATTTAAGCGACATAAATTAACGCAATCCAATTTCGTGGGTTGATGGTTGAGCTTGATATTTGGCTAACTCGCTTGGCGCTAGCTTTGGCAAAGTGACACTTTTTATCATAAACAGCTTCTTCATGGGCTAACTATACTGATACTTGGCTAGGAATAATTCATACATGATGTCGGGAATAAATCACTTTTTGCAACGGGATTATTTCCCGTTCTAACTTCCTTGCTTGTGTCGCCTTGTTTGCCTCACTTACTATCAGTTGTCCCTGCAAAGGGATGTAATCCATTAAACCATATCGTTTTACTTATTAGGAGATAACAACATGGAATTGAGCAAAATCAAGTTGGCGCTTGGTTTAGCAATGGGTGCTTGTATGGCTATGCCATCGCTTGCATCTGCTGCTGCTGACCAAGAAGCTGCAATGAAAGACGCAAACAATTGGGTTCACCCTCGTGGTCAACACAATAACCAAGGTTATAGCCAATTGTCACAAATTAATCAAAGTAATATTAAAAGCCTAAAAGCTGCTTGGACATTCGCCACAGGTGTAAACCGTGGTCACGAAGGTTCACCAGTTGTGATTGGTAACATGATGTATGTTCACACCGCGTTCCCAAATAACGTTTACGCTTTAGATTTGAACGACAATCAAAAAATCGTTT
>CAYNLW010000049.1:0-8587 GCA_964398195.1 uncultured Methylophilaceae bacterium
CCAATGCCCTATTGGCGGAACAATTCCTGCAATACTTCGATGGCTTCTCTATCGGTTCTAATGACTTGACCCAATTAACCTTGGGCATGGATAGAGACTCCGGTATTTTGGCAGATGGTTTCGATGAGCGTAACGATGCGGTCAAGGTGCTACTCACCATGGCCATACAAACTGCTAATCGCATGGGTAAATATGTAGGCATCTGCGGCCAAGGCCCGTCTGACCATCCTGATTTTGCCCAATGGCTAGTCGAGCAAGGCATACAGTCTGTTTCGCTGAATCCGGATACCGTGATGGCGACTTGGAAAAAGCTGATCGCTAAGTAAATCCGCTATGGATCAACGCACCGCTTTCTTTATCTCGGATAGCACTGGCATTACCGCCAGCGCCTTGGGCAAATTGCTAGAGCATTTTCCTGAAACAGATTTCAAGCAAATCCGTTTGTCGTTTACCGATACTGAAGAAAAGGTGCAACAAGCTAAAGACAAAATCATTCATGCCCATCAGCGCGATGGCGCAAGGCCAGTGGTGATTATGTCGGTAGGCAACACGCAGTTGCGGGGCTCGCTAAAACAAGCCAATGCCTATTTTATCGACCTGTTTAGCTTGTTTATCGACCCCTTAGGCGAAGAGCTAGCGCAAACGCCTTTGACTGGCACAGGCATCGCTCACGGCATCACCGGCAGCAATTATGGCGATCGCATGGAAGCCATTAACTTCACCCTGAATCACGACGATGGCATGACCAATAGTGGCTTAGAAGAGGCACAGGTGATTTTGATCGGCGTATCGCGTTGTGGCAAAACCCCCACCAGCATTTATCTGGCCATGCAGTTTGGGGTAAAAGCCGCCAATTACCCATTGATTCCTGAAGACTTTGAACGTGGCAGTTTGCCTGCCGCGCTAATGCCGCATTTAAATAAAATTTTTGGTTTAACCATTAATCCTGAACGGCTACACTCGGTGCGTAATGAACGTCGTCCAGATAGCCGTTATGCCTCGTTAGAAAACTGTCGCCACGAAGTTGCTGCAGCGGAAAATCTAATGCGTCAACTTGGCATTTCTTGGGCAGATTCCACCAGTCGCTCGATAGAAGAACTGTCCGCCATTATTCTGCAAAAAGTCCAACAAAATAATCAATAAGGCGCTAGCCTGCTACATGCTTTTATTGTGCGTCATTGCTGTGTATAGTCCACTGCTTGCGAATGCAATTTGGAACAAATCGGCAAATCGTTAGCCTTATCCATAGCGTTAATTTTTTTTCGTGATTTTTTATCTGGGGAATTCCATGCGCCGCCAACACCTGTCCAATCAAGCCGCTCATCAAGCCATCAAGGCAAGCGATATCACCCCAGAAGAGCTGTTTTTACAACGCCGACGCCTGATGAAAATTCTGGGCGTAGGCTTAGGTGGACTGTCTGTAATGGGCTATAGCCAAATGGCGCTGGCGCAATTAGTTAAATTGCCCAGCATAGTGCCGGCCAAAGACAAAATCAAAGACGCTTTAACGGCTTACGAAGATATCACTAGCTATAACAACTATTATGAATTTGGCACCAGCAAAAGCGACCCAGCCAAATTTGCCCAGCAACTGAATACCAATGGCTGGCAAATCAAAATTGAAGGCGAAGTAAAACAGCCTATCACGCTAGATATGGACGATGTGCTTAAGCTAGCGCCAGTGGAAGAACGCATTTATCGCCTGCGCTGCGTAGAGGGTTGGTCTATGGTGATTCCTTGGGCGGGCATTCCCTTGGCCAGCCTATTGAAAAAAGTAGCACCGACTGGCAATGCTAAATATGTGCAGTTCACTTCTTTGCATAGACCCTCTGAAATGTTGGGGCAAAACTCGCCTATCTTGGATTGGCCTTATACCGAGGGCTTGCGCTTAGATGAAGCCATGCACCCACTGACCTTATTGGCGGTGGGCATTTATGGCAAGCCATTAAGCAATCAAAATGGCGCACCGCTGCGCTTAGTGGTGCCTTGGAAATACGGCTTTAAAAGCATTAAGGCCATCGTCAATATCAAGCTCACAGAAAAAATGCCTATCAGCACTTGGATGCAAGCCAATAGTCGGGAATATGGCTTCTATGCCAATGTCAATCCAGAAGTCGATCATCCACGTTGGTCGCAAGCCTCAGAACGACGTATAGGCGATGGCTTATTTAGCAAACGACGCAAAACAGAGATGTTTAACGGCTATGCGGAACAAGTGGCCAGCCTCTATCAGGGCATGGATTTAGCCAAGTACTATTAGCCCAATACGCCAACCTTATACGACTACCCACATGCCATTCCGCCCTGCCCCCGCTAATATCAAGCGTTGTATTTTTTGGCTCTGTCTATGGCCGCTGTTTAGCCTGACTTGGGATATTTATTTTGACCAGCTAGGCGCCAATCCTGTAGAAAAAATCGAGCGTTTTTTGGGCTTATGGGCGCTTAGATTTATCTGTCTGACCTTGGCCATCACCCCTTTAGTGATCGTATTAAAACGTCCTGTGTTGGCCAGCTATCGACGTATGTTAGGGCTGTATAGCTTTTTCTATGCCAGCTTGCACTTGCTGAGTTATGTGTGGATAGACTATATGTTTGATTGGGCAGAAATTTGGCACGATTTAAGCAAACATCGTTATGTGTATGTAGGCTTTAGCGCATGGCTTTTGTTGGTCCCGCTCGCGCTGACCTCGAATCAGCGCATGATGGCTAGATTAAAACAGCACTGGAAAACGCTGCACAAAATCGTGTATTTGATCGCCGGTCTGGCGGTACTGCACTTTATTTGGTTGGTGAAAAAAGATATTAGCGAGCCTTTGATGTATGCCGGCATCGTATGGTTATTGTTGAGTTTACGGCTGCCTTGGCTAAAAGCGCGCTTGATTAGGTTGAAAGCCAAACGTCACCCTTAGCCAAAAGCAACCCTTAGCCAAACGCAACCATGGCAAATTAAATCTTTGCTAGTTCTATTTGCGTAGCGATACGATGGTATTACACACCACCTGTAAAAAATCGACCACCCATACACGCCAGAAATACAACAAGCCCTTGGTATAAAACCCTGATTTTTTAGCCCTCATTTAAGCCTCCGGATAAGGATTTAATAATTGGTTTCACCATATAGCTAAACAAATCACGCTCACCCACCACGATATCGGCGGTCACTGACATCCCTAATTTGATTTTGATTTTTTTAGGTGTGTGATTCGCGTCTATCTTGATTTGCGTGCGGTAATAAATCTGTGGCACCGCACCCGGCAAACCTGCGCCAGGAACCGGACCACCACCGCCCTCTGCGATGGTATCAGGGCTGATATTGGTTACCTCGCCATAGGCTACGCCATACACCGTGTAGTCAAAGGCATCAAAACGAATTCTGGCCGGCATACCGACTTTAAGATTGGCGATATCCGCTGGATTTACTTTCACCTCTACCAATAAGCCACTATCGGTAGGCGAAATTTGCATCAATTCATCGCCAGCGCGTAATACACCACCAGTAGTATTGATACGCAAATACTTCACCACGCCATTCACTGGCGAAGTGATATCGGTATGGTCTAGCACGCTTTTGCGCTCATTTAAGCGCTGCGTATTAGAAGATAATTCATCCTCTAAACGAACCGCCTCTTGTCTGGCCTCTTGCAGATATTTGTTTTTGGCTTGTGCCTCACGCGCATCTAAATCCAATACTTGGCGCCTTGCCCGCATTACTTCTAGCTCGCTGACGTCTTTGGTGAGGAATAACTGCTCTGTGGTTTTCAATTCTTGATTAGCCCAGACACGCGCTTCGCGAATAATATTCAGCTCTTCTTCTAAAGTAAGTTTGCGTTGTTGGTAAAAGCCCTTTTGTGCTGCGACGAATTCTGGATATCTGGCAAATTCATCGCCAAATTGCAAAGGCTTGCCTTGGTATTCCGTCTCAGCTCTGACTAGCGCCGCTCTTAACGAAGCGACTCTTGAAGACGCTTCTTGGAAGCCTGCCACAGCGCGTTCTTTTTCTAAAACCGCCAAGACTTCTCCTGCCTTGACTTGTTGCCCCTCGCGCACGCGAATCTCACTTAACGCACCACCATCTACCGCCTGTATCACTTGGGTACGCGCTTCTGAAGTGACCGTGCCTTGCGCGCGCACCGTTCTATCTATAGTGACGTAATGCGACCAAATGATAAAAAACAGCAATACCAACAACATAAACAGCAGAATAGAGTGTGGCCGTTTGTTTTCATCATCGCGACTGCGTTGCCAGCGCGCGGTAAATCGATTTAGTAATTTCATGGTTATCCTCAAACTGGGGCGGGTTGTGCGGCAGCCGGCGCGGCTTGCTGGGGTTGTTGTAATTGTTGTATGACCTGCATGGTGGGGCCGTCCATGACAATCTTGCTATTCACCACCACGATAATGCGGCTGACCAATTGCAGTAATTCGGTTTTATGAGTGACCACCACCATGGTGTCATCAGGCCTTAAAGCGCCATGCAAGGCTTGAATCACTTTGTTTTGTAAGTTCTGATCCATGGACGCGGTAGGCTCATCTAATAGCCAAATAGTCGGCTGGCGCAAAAAGATACGAGTTAGATTGACCAACTGACGTTGCCCGCCGGATAAGCCGGTGCCGCCCTCGTTAATTTCCAGTTGCAGGCCTTTAGGATGCGTTTGTAGCAAGGCTTCTTTCAGGCCTGTCATCTCAGCCGCCTTGAGGATAACCTCATCACCCGGATCTAATAAGCCAAGGATTAAATTCTCTCTAAGTGTGCCCGCAAACAAGCGCCCATCTTGCTGTAAATAGCCCACGTTCTCCGCCAATACTGGCTTGGAGAGTTGCGTGATATCCACATCCATCAAGGAGATTTTGCCTTTGGCTGGCTTATACATACCGCTTAATAAGCGCAGCAATGTGGTCTTGCCGGAACCGACTGGACCGATAATGGCGATTTTTTCGCCTGCTTTGATTTGCAGTTGCTCAATACGAATGGCACTGCGGGTGCGGTCATAGGTGTACTCGACATCTTCGAATTTATAGTTGCCGCGAATATGGTCCAGAATCACCGGCTGTTCCACATCATGATGGTCGCTTTCTAAACGCCAAATTCTGTCCAAGCCATCAATCGCCACGCGTGTCGATGACCATTGCATCATCTGCGCAGGAATCGCCGCCACCGGCGCCAATACGCGACCCGACAAGATAGAGCAAGCGATTAAGCCACCCATGGTGAGTTCGCCTCTGGTAATCAAATAAGCGCCATAAGCCACCATGCTGACATATGCGGCCTGTTGAAAGAAGCCGGTTAAATGGGCAGAAAACTCGCTGATTTTTTTCATGGTCAGCTCTTGGTCTCTGGAGGCATCAGTGACCTTCATCCATTTGGATAACATGCGCCAGCCGCCATGACCGGATTTAATGGTTTCCGAACCTTCTACTGTCTCCACCATCAAGCCCACTTTGAAATGCGACAAGCTATCGATTTGCTTGATGGTGTCATTCACCCGTTGTTGATAGAAGAAACCTAAACTGACCGCGATAATCAGGAATAACAGCGGGATAATGGCAAGATTGGGCGCCAAAAGCCAAATCACCCATAAGAAAATAAATACAAACGGCAAGTCCACCATCATAAAAGTGCCCACCGCAGTAAAGAACGAGCGCACCGCCTCATAGCCACGCAACTGGCTGGCCAGCACCCCCACGCTGGAGGGCAGTTGGTCTAGCCGTATAGACAAGAAACGGGTGTAAACCGAACGCGCCAAGCGCGCATCGACTTCGTCTATCAAGTGCATTTGCAAGTGCGAGCGTATATGTTTGGCGGCGATTTCAAAAAACACCGCCAACATCGCCCCGCTGGTCAGTACAAACAGGGTTTGCATGGCGCCAGTCGGCACCACACGATCATACACTTGCATGGAATAAAACGACACCACCAAGGCGATAATATTGATAAGCAAAGTGCCAAAGATAATTTCTAGCAAATGTCGTTTGTGCGACAAAATCTCTTTGGTAATCAGTTGCGCAATTGGACTTTTGCCAAATTCAAAGGGTTGCGCCAATTTCAGTTTGGCGAAAATAAGCACGCCTAATTCCGGAATAATTTCTTCTTTAAATTGTCGTGTTTCCGCATTAAACCATTCGGTAATCCACTCATTTTTGGCATTTAAGCCACGCACTATGCCCCAGCCCAAGCCTTCGTGAAAAGCCAGCAAGGGAGTCTTAGCAGCATCGGCGGCGCGCATAAATTTAGGCGCTGGCAACTGCATATCGTGGCAAATTTTGCGTAGGATTTTTTTGATATCTGCCGCACTTTGTTGCGTGACTTCAAGATTGGCATAGGGCTCTAATATCTCGGTCAAAGCCAAATGATCAATACGTTCACTTTGCAGCTGTGATAATCGAGTCAAGGTAAAAAATAGTGGGCTCATCGAATTGCTTCCTGTCCAATTTGAAATCCTCTTTGCCTCATCACTGACTCTATCCCTTGCGAGACAATCGCGATTTGCCAAGAGGTCTGTATGCGCAAGGCCTGCGCGTCGGCGATTTGAATATCGATTTGATTAATCTCACGCACCATATTCATCAAATCGTTCCATGTTCTTCTGCCAGCCAGAAACTGCCTTTCCCATGCCGCTTGAATATCTTTGGCGGCGAGTAAAGAGGTTTGTAAGGTATCGATACGATGCGAAATTGGCGCAAATTGCGAATGCGCCACGCGCAACTGTTCTGCAATCGAGCGCTTGCCTGCCTCAAGATCGGCGATAGACGCTTCGTAACGCAATTTTGCCGCCTCGATATTGCTAAATACGGATAGCCCAGCGCCGAAATTGGTGCCGATTTCAATAAACACACGAGAAATGGGCGGGATACTGCCTATACCGTACTGGCTAAAGGTATCTGGATTGAGAAAACTGCCATATTGGCGTTCAAATCTGAGGCTGACATCAGGCTGTAAATAGGACTGTGAAATGGCAAATTCTGCTTGTTGGATTTTGATTTGCGACTCCAAGCGCTCCAGCGTAGGGTCATTGCGATAAGCCTCAATTAATAAATCAGTGGCATTGTCTTGAATAGGAATAAATTCAGCGATTTGCTCAGTCACTTGCGCCATGGTTAACCGAGCGCCGGTCAACTGCATCAGCGTTTCCAAAGCCGCCAACATAGAAGTTTCTACATTGATGTAATCGGCTTGCAGTTGTTGAATCCGCATCACCACCTGATTTAAATCAGCTTCGGGCGAAACACCACCCTGAATACGTCTTTCAATCAGGCCTTTTAATTTTTCATGGTCCTCAAGGCTTCTTTGTATGGCTTGCATACGCAAACTGCTAGAAACCAAGGCGCTGTAATATTGCAACACCCGCAAGGACAACTCTTTGCGGGTTAAGCGCAAAGCGCTAGCTGAGTATTCATCGCTAGCTTGCGCCTTTTCTAGCAAAGCGGTTAAGCGCCCGCCTGTCCACAACGGTTGCGATAAACGAAAGGTATATACCGTATCGTCTTGGTTGTTGCCGAATGAATACTGAGGATCTTTAGCAGCAGGATTGATGCGCTGTATGCTAAAAAATTCCATTTGGCGGAATCCACTGCCGCGTCGGCAGATTGAATTAACGATAATTGCGATTGCACGCTGGGGTGGCTGGTGATAGACAGATTGATCAGTTCTGCCAAGGAAAAAGCCCAACATGAAGAACTCAAGCAAAGCGAGATTAAGACGGTGCTTAATACCTGTTTTGAAAACAACCTTTTTTTGCTGCTTGCCACATATGCTGTAATCAAATCGACCATCCAACGAGGAATAAATACACAAGACTTCAAAGAGAACCTATCAATACAAAATTATTAATGCCCCAGAATTGATTGATTTGTTGTTATTCAACTCAATTTCTGGGGCATCTTGTTATTTAAAAAATATCTCTGGAAAAGACTTAAAATTCTAATGCAAGAGCCTGATTTGAAAAACCTATCTAGCAATAGGATTTGCCCTAGATTTTAGTCAGCAGACGGGTTTGATAATATACCTAGAATTAGTCCTACTTAAATATGGGATATAAAGATAGTTAACTTATTGTATTTATTTGTTTTTATAATAAATAATTGAATATATTACACAAACTAAATTCAAATTAATTTCTGGTCTTGAAGCATTTAATAATCATATAGAATTAAAAAAAACCCTGTCAAACAGTAAGTTTAACAAGGTTTTATCAGGATTTAAAAAATCGCAAAAAAGGTATTAATTGCGTTTTAAGTAAGGCTTCAATTTATCCATCACTTCAGCACTATCCGGTGCAACATCACTACTAAATACATACACCTTTTTAGCTTCTGGCAGAATCAGATATTTATAAAAATTCCACATCGGCGCTTGGTGGGTCAACTGTGTGAGTTTCTTATGCAATGGGTTGGCATTAGGGCCGACCACAGAAGTTTTGAGCACCATAGGGAAATTGACTTGGTAAGTCTTTTTGCAGAAATCGCCAATTTCTTTATCCAATTTCAATTCCTGATTAAAGTCATTGGAAGGAAAGCCTAATACCAACAAGTTGCCTTGATAGCGGCTAGACATCTTCTCTAGTGCTTCAAATTGCGGGGTAAAGCCGCA
>CAYNLW010000050.1:0-8142 GCA_964398195.1 uncultured Methylophilaceae bacterium
CCATTATGCTGATTGTGATTCTGTTACGTTGTATGCGTGGCCACTTTACCGCTGATCGTCACTTTGGTTTTGAAGGCGTAGCTTGGTATTGGCACTTTGTTGACGTAGTTTGGTTGGGTCTGTTTGTATTTGTTTACTGGCTATAAACAGCTTTAAGCAATAAAAAGGGCGATATTCATATCGCCTTTTTTATGCGCCTTAAAAGCTAGCGAGATTGAGTGACAAATGCGCGCAGTCTAGTGTGGCAGCAAGTGTTAAAGCTAGTAAGCTTAATGGCCAATAACGCCAGCGGCATAGCCTAGCAATAGCATGATAAATAGTGCGAATGAAAGACAGATACGGATGGTCAAAGCTTTGGCAGTGCGTTGGCCGCTGCCTTTGTCTTTATTCAGAAAGAACAGCGCCGAAAACAGGCTGGTGATAATCAACAGCAATGCGATGACGATAAGCACTTTAATCCACATGGTATTTTCCTAAGATTTATTGTCCGGTCATTGTAATGCAATCATCGCCCAATCAGGCAAACATTATGCGCATTTTGCTAAGCAATATGGGCGAAAAGAAAGTAGCTTGTGAAACTAGAAAATATCAGATTTATTGCCTTTGGCTTAGTCGTCACCCTAGCGGTGGTGATCATGTGCGTGCGCCTAGGCAATTGGCAATATAGCAAAGCCCAGCTTAAGCAACAGTTGCAAAGCCAGCTCGACCAGCGCATGGCTAGTGCGCCAGTGGATTTGCCAGCACAGATGGATCAGCCAGAACAGTTGCGCTATTTAAGCGTTAATGTGCGCGGGGTATATCTGCCTGAGCAACAGTTCTTGCTGGATAACCAAGTCTATCAAGACAAGGCTGGCTATTATGTGATGACCCCGCTGCGTGTGGCTGGACGTGAACAAATTATTTTGGTCAATCGTGGTTGGCTGGCCAAGGACTTTAATCAAAGCCAACTGCCGCAAGTGGCAGTGCCCAGCGGTGAGCAACAATTGGCGGGGCATTTGTGGTTGCCACCGAGCAAGATTTATCGCTTGGGCAATCAGACTGATGCGGCCGACGCCAATATGCGTCAAGCCTTGGATATGGGCAGTATTGCCAAAGCGATGCCAGCGCCCTTAATGCCTATGATATTGCGCCTGCAACAAGCAGAAGCGAATAGCGGCTTACTGGTGGATTGGCCAAGACCAGACGACAGAATCGCTACCCATTTGGGCTATACCTATCAGTGGTATGGCTTTGCGGTGGCTGCGGTGCTGATTTTTTTAGTAACTTGTTGGCGTAGGAGATGGAAGTAATGAATGCACAGCAAAAGCGTGGACGCTTGGTGTTACTCGGTATGGTGATATTTTTCGCCGCGCCTTTAGTGATTGTATTATTGATGCACCAATTCAATGTGCGACCCACGGGTGCGAGTCATGGGGTGTTGGTCAAAGAGGCGAAACAATTGCAATTGGGCGAGGCCAATGGTGAGCCCGCTAAATTATGGCAAGATAAATGGAATATGTTGTATGTCGCGGAGAACTGCGCTAGTGAGTGCCAACAAAAGATTCGGGAAATGCGGCAGATTCATGCCTCATTAGAAAAAGATATTCCGCGTGTACAGCGCATCTTGATTACTGCCCAAACACCCGATGCGGCGATTAAGCAAGACTATCCAGATATGCAATTAATCGCCAATCCCGATACCTATCAATCGGTCTGGCAACAAGTCAATCAGATTACCCAATCGCAGCAATTGAGCATTTATCTAGTCGATCCTTATGGCAATTTAGCCATACGTTTCCCGCCAGATTTGCCAGCTAAAGATATACGCAAAGATTTAGTGCGCTTGTTGAAATACTCTTGGGCGGCATAAGCATGGATATTCGTTTCTATCAAAGACTGGTGTTGCTGACCACATTGTTGGCAGTGATTTTGGTCGGCCTAGGCGCTTATGTGCGCTTATCTGATGCGGGCTTGGGTTGTCCAGATTGGCCGGGCTGTTATGGCACACTCAGCGTGCCGCAATCGCAACAAGCCATAAAGGCGGCTGAGCAAGCCTATCCGGCTAGCCCATTAGAACATGGCAAAGCATGGAAAGAGATGGCGCACCGCTATGTGGCGGGCGTATTAGGACTGCTGATATTGCTCATCTTTGTTTTAAGCTGGAAATTGCGCCAGCAAATCCATGTCTCGCCTTGGTTGACCTCGCTATTAATGCTGTGGGTCATCTTCCAAGCCATGCTGGGCATGTGGACAGTCACCTTATTGCTCATGCCTGCCATCGTGACCATGCACTTAATCGGCGGCTTGGTGACGCTAGCGCTACTGACTTGGATTAGCCATAGACATCATGGTGATTTTTATGTCTTGCCCAATTATCAAGCAGGTCTTAAGGCCGCCATACGCTTGGCCTTGCCATTGCTATTTGCGCAGATTATTTTAGGCGGCTGGACTAGCACCAATTATGCAGGCTTGGCTTGCACCGATTTCCCCTTGTGTCATGGCGCATGGATGCCGGCGCAGATGGACTTTGCCACCGGCTTTGATATCACTCGCCAACTGGGTAAAACCGCTACTGGCGAGAATATGGCGCTGAGCGCTTATACTCCCATTCAATGGCTACATCGTGTGGGTGCGTTAATTGTATTCAGCTATTTTGATTACTTAATTGTTAAAATGTGGCGTATCAATTTATTACGCCGTGATTGCAAGCGTTTGGCGCTGTTGCTATTCACCCAAATCAGTTTAGGCATCGCCAATGTCGTATTGCATTTGCCACTGGTGTTGGCGGTTGCGCATAATGTAGTGGCGGCACTTTTACTGGTGCAAGTGGTAGTGTTAAATTCTAGAATTAGTAGAAAGCAAAGAGAGTTTTAAGCATGTCAGTTTCAGCAAATCCAATCATGAAGCAATGGGGGGTCAACCTCAGCAGTTTCTTCGCCCTGTGCAAACCCAAGGTTTCCGCCATGATTGTGTTTACTGCCGTGATCGGTATGTTGATGGCTACGCCCGGTATGGTGCCTTGGGATTTATTATTGTTTGCCACCATAGGCATAGGTTTATCATCAGGTGCAGCGGCGGCATTTAACTGCTTAATCGAGCAAAAAATTGACGCTGTGATGGCGCGTACCCGTGGTCGTCCTTTGCCCACTGGCCAAGTGAGCGTGTTGAATACCATCGTATTTGCCAGTGTGATTGGTTTTGTCGGTTTGGCCTTGCTGTATGTATTCGTGAATCCGCTGACCATGTGGCTGACCTTTGGCACTTTCTTGGGTTATGCGGTGATATACACCGTCTTCCTTAAACCCGCTACGCCACTGAATATCGTGATAGGTGGCGCTTCTGGCGCGATGCCACCGATATTAGGCTGGGCTGCGGTGACCAATATGATAGGTCCAGAATCGCTGATTATGTTCTTGATTATCTTCGCTTGGACGCCACCCCATTTCTGGGCCTTGGCTTTATACCGCCGCGATGATTATCAGCGCGCTGGCTTGCCTATGTTGCCAGTCACGCACGGCGAAAAATTTACCCGTGAACATATCGTGCTTTACACCATTATTTTATTCGCCGTGGCCATGATGCCAGTAGGCTTAGGCATGAGCGGTTGGATTTATCTAGTCGCCGCCTTGCTGTTGAATATCGCGTTTATGGTTTATGTGGTGAGATTATGGCGGCAGTATTCAGATGAATTAGCCAAACAGACATTTAAATTTTCGATTTATTACTTGATGTTGTTGTTTGCCAGCTTGTTGCTCGATCACTATTGGTTCTTCCCCGCGCCAGTGCTGTAAATCGCTGTTTACAGCACTGGCGGGCGTATCATCAAACGGGTTTAATGCAAGGCAGTAATATTTTGCAGCGAACCCCAAACCACTAAAGTCGCCACCATCAAAAAGCCCATGGCCACTACACCGGCGATTAAAATGCCACCGAAAATCAACATAGACTGGCCTTGGTTTCTTAATTTATACACTTCTGGCACGCCATAAAACATCAGGCCTACGCTGGCCATCATGGCTAAACACACCGCAGCCAACACAATCAAACTGCTAGGGATTAACAAGGCAATGGCGCTTAACCACAGCGGGGTTGGGCAAATCGCGGCTAGGGTAAAGGCATTTTTAAAACTGATTTTGCTGTCCACAATATCCGCTAACTGGCGCATCACCACAGCCATCATGGCCACCACGATCAGCTGGATAATAAACAATGACCAGCCCACCACAGGCAATGCTCTAGGGCTAAGAATGCTGAGCACTTCCCATGCTGGGGTTTTATCGGCATGACCGATAATTAGTGCTGGAATCAGGGCTAGCGGAATCACATAGAAGACAAATAGCTGATGGATGGGCGGAGATTTCTTCATCACTTCTTTCCAGCCTTTGCTGGGCGTTGCAAACAGACGAAATACGGTGATTGGATTCATGGTGTTCTCCTTAAGATAAATTAAACGACTTTGCTTGAGCGGGTGATGACAAAGTTTGCACTGATGACTGAGTATTCACAAAAGCACCTCTATGCACGCGCATAGACAAGCATAAACAAAAGCGCTTGCTCAGACAATCACCTTGGAGAGGAAAACCCTAGGCAAAACGTTAAAAAAGATGGAGCGCAACTGACCAAACATCAGACAAAAAACATGCGCTGACAAAACATGACAAGACAAGGCCAGTTCTATTAAACTGCAGGCTGTTTTGATTTTTACTGCCTTGCCCATATTGCCACCAGCTTATGCCCAATGATCATGCCTAATCCCCCAGCCGCCGCCTCAGCCGCCTTGCCCATAGGAGTGTTCGACTCTGGTGTGGGAGGCATTTCGGTGCTTAAGCATTTGCAGCAAGCGTTGCCACATGAGCATTTTGTTTATGTGGCCGATTCCTTAAATGCGCCTTATGGCAATAAAAGCGCAGAATTTATCCAGCAGCGCAGTCAGCGCATCACCGAGTTTTTATTGAGCTTGCCGGTAAAGGCCATCGTGGTGGCTTGCAATACCGCCACCGCCGCCGCGGTGAGTAGCTTGCGCAATGCCTTTAGCCAATTGCCTATTGTGGCCATGGAGCCTGCCATTAAACCAGCGGTGGCGGTGACTAAAACCGGCGTGATAGGCGTGATGGCCACCAGTGGCACTTTGCAAAGCGCGCAATTCGCTGCCTTGCTGGAACATTATGGGCAAGGGGTCAAAGTGCTGACGCAGGCCTGTCATGGTTTGGTGGAATGTATAGAGCGGGGCGAAATAGATCAGCCTGCTACGCAGCAACTTTTGCAACAATATCTCAGCCCGCTATTGCAAGCGGGCGCCGATACCATCGTGCTAGGCTGCACTCACTATCCTTTTGTTACCGAGCAGATTCGCCAACTGGTGGGAGCGCAGATTGCTTTGATTGATACTGGTGAGGCGGTGGCTAGGCAGCTGCAACATAAATTGGCGCAATGTGATTTATTGAATCAGACGCAACAACCAGCGCAGTGTGTTTTTTATAGCAATAGTGCGCAAGATAATTATGCGCAAGTGATCAGCAAATTATGGGGCAATCCAGCACAGGTGAACCGCTTGCTGGTCTAGTTGGACGGTGTGCTGCCCTAATGCTTGGCTAGTTTCTCACCCTTTTTTAGGCTGTAATGGGTGCCGCAATAGGGGCATTGCGCTTCGCCACTGGCGGCGATATCCAAAAATACTCTGGGATGCGAGCACCAAAGCGCGACCTCTTTGGTGGGGCAATGTAGAGGAAGATCTTTGGCGCTGACCACGATTTTCTTGCTTTCAGACATCATACTTCTCACTTAAACGCTTAATCATTAAACATAAGTCAGCCAATGGCTGTGCTTTGCCGATTTACCTTTCACCGCATCAAAATACATGGCTTGTAACTGCTCGGTAATCGGGCCGCGTTTGCCATTGCCTATGGCGCGGTTGTCCAATTCGCGTATCGGCGTGACTTCGGCTGCGGTGCCGGTAAAGAAGGCTTCATCGGCAGAATAGACCTCGTCACGGGTGATGCGTTTCTCGATAATGCTAAGGCCGATTTCATTGGCTAATTGAATAATGGTGTCGCGCGTGATGCCTTCCAAGGCGCTGGTTAAATCGGGGGTAATCAATTTGCCATTGCGTACGATAAAGATATTTTCCCCAGAACCCTCTGCCACAAAGCCGTCCACGTCTAATAATAGCGCTTCATCATAGCCATCTTGCGAAGCTTCTTGGTGCGCCAAGATGGAATTCATATAGTTGCCGTTGGCTTTGGCCTTGCACATGGTGATATTCACATGATGACGCGAGAACGAAGAAGTTTTGACTCGTATGCCATGATTAATCGCGTCGTCGCCCATATAAGCGCCCCAAGTCCAGGCGGCCACGATCACATGCGTAGATAAGGTCTTAGCCGAGATGCCCATCGCTTCAGGACCGTAGAAAGCCATAGGACGCATATAAGCGGATTCAAGATTATTCTGTTTGACAGCGGCTTTTTGCGCCTCCATCAGCGTGGCTTTGTCATAAGGCATTTTCATACCCAAGATATGCGCTGATCTAAACAAGCGGTCAGTATGCTCTTGCAAGCGGAAAATCGCTGTGCCTTGCTCGGTTTTATATGCACGCACGCCTTCAAAAACGCCCATGCCGTAATGCAAGGTGTGGCTTAATACATGGGTTGTGGCATCGCGCCAATTGACCATTTTTCCGTCGTACCAGATAAGACCATCACGGTCTGCCATTGATTTGGCTACTGCCATTTTCAATCTCCGCCATCAAAAAGCTTGTATTGTAATGTTTGCCGCATAGTGTGAACAGCCTTAATCGTAAATTGCACGCTAGGCTTGCCATTTGCTCAAGCCTTAGGCTAGACACTTGCCTTATATATTGGGCGCTATTCAGAGCGCTGTCCTTATTTGAAAAAAATATAAATGTTGTATGCAATATGCAGTAAAATGCGCGCCATGTTTGCGTTGCAAGGCAAAATTTGCAGCACAAATCAGCTCAGTGTTAAGCAAATTTTTCACTTAGCGAGAAGTCACTTGATCAAGTGACTAGAGGTAAATTGAATTTGATGTCAATTGAATTTGATCTAAGTCAAACTTGATATACATCAAATCCTAGGAATGATTTCTATATTATGCTGATGCCAAGATAGTCGTGGTGTATTGACCGTGGCACTCAGCCTTCATAAAGCATAGATTATTAGAGGTGAACATTGAAACGCCTGTGGCTGATATTGTTGCTAGCGCTGTTGTTGGGGTGTTCCTCCAAGCCAGCGTCTTTTATCGCAACGGATTTGACAGGTGCGGATTTTGCCTCTGCTTTTACGCTCACCTCGCCAGCCGGCAAAACCGTACAACTATCTGATTTTCAAGGCAAAGCAGTAGTAGTATTTTTTGGCTATACTCGCTGCCCAGATATTTGCCCAACCACCATGAGTGATTTGGCAAAAGCCATGAAAATATTGGGCGATGATGCGAATCGGGTACAAGTGATATTTATTACTTTAGACCCTGAACGAGATAGCGCCGAGCTACTCCAACAGTTCGTACCTGCATTTGATGCGCGTTTTATAGGCTTAACTGGCACGCCGCAACAGATTCAGCAAGTCACCCAAACCTATAAAATTTTTGTGCAGAAACAAGCGGATAAACAACAGCAATACACCATAGACCACAGTGCAGGGGCTTATGTGTATGAGCCTAGCGGCAAATTGCGTTTGTATTTTAAATATGGCCAGAGCGCGGAAGATATGGCGCACGATTTGCAATTATTGCTGTCGCAGTCCAAGCCTGCCTAGAGTCCAGCTTGTTGAAAGCGCAGCTTGATTAAAGCGCGCCTTGATGAAAGTGCACATAGCTTTAATGCATATGTGCCGTTATTTTTTTAAAACCATGATGGGTCAAGCTTAGATGCATCATCATGGTTTGTTTGAATGAATTGCTAACAGTTTATTTTTTATGCAGGAGGTGTGGTGATGGCCACAAGCAGTACGCTGAGTAGTACCAATATGAGCAGTGCAAAAAATAGTGCGGTGCAGGCCGAACAATACGATTACGATGTGATTCGTAAATTCACTATCATGACCCTAGTATGGGGCGTGGTGGGGATGTTGGTGGGGGTGTATATCGCTTCCGAGCTGGCCTATCCGATATTGAATTTTGATATTCCTTACATCACCTTTGGTCGTT
>CAYNLW010000051.1:0-5351 GCA_964398195.1 uncultured Methylophilaceae bacterium
GAATTGCATGAGTTTAGCCAGCTATGCCAGAAATTTGCCCGCCGCTTAGATGCCCGTTATCAATTGCCGGTGGTCATGATAGATGAACGTTTAAGCTCTGCCGAAGCCAGCCAATCGCTGCAGCAAATGGGCATACATGGGCGCCAACAAAAAGCGTTTTTAGACCAAATGGCGGCGCAAATCATATTACAATCCTACTTCGATTCAATTCCGCAACCGAGTGCGCACTATGACCAAACTTCCTGACGCAGAACTGCTATTCGCCCATCTGCTAAGTCAAATTAAACCGCTGATTAATGAGCATAGCGCCTTAATCGGCATTCATAGCGGTGGCGCGTGGTTGATGCAGCGCATGTTAAACGAGCTGACGCCAGCGCCTGTGCATGGCACTTTAGATGTGTCGTTTTATCGCGACGATTATCACCAGCGCGGCCTGCATCACGAACCCAAGCCCTCGCATATCCCTTTCGATGTAGAAAAGCGCCATATTATTTTGATTGATGACGTGTTCTATACCGGCCGCACCATACGCGCTGCCATGAATGAGCTATTTGATTATGGTCGCCCCGCCTCGATTACCTTGGCGGTGTTGATCAACCGAGGCGGACAAGAATTGCCGATTGCGCCGCAAATTTGTGCGCATCAGATGCAGGTGGCTGAGCAGCAAAATATACAGTTATTGCAACAGCCCGATGGGCGTTTTTATTTGCAATTGGAAGATTAAATTACAGATTAAATAACATAGGTAAATTGCATGATGACATTGCATGACCAACAGGAAAGAGCGCAGCTATGTTTAACCCGCAACTAGACCAAGATGGCAAGTTAAAACATCTACTCAGCATAGAGGGCTTGCCTAAGAAAATCCTCAACCAAATTTTGGATACCGCGGAATCCTTTGTCGGTGTGGCTGAGCGTGAGGTAAAAAAAGTGCCGCTGTTGCGCGGCAAAACCGTGTGCAATTTATTCTTTGAAAACAGCACACGCACCCGCACCACCTTTGAAATCGCCGCCAAGCGTTTATCCGCTGATGTGATTTCGCTCAATGTCAGCACCTCCTCGCAATCTAAAGGCGAGACCATTTTAGACACCATCAACAATCTCACCGCCATGCACGCCGATATGTTTGTGGTGCGCCATGCGCAATCTGGCGCGGCGCATATGATAGCCAAACACGTGGCGCCGCATATTCATGTGATTAACGCTGGCGACGGTCGCCACGCGCACCCCACACAAGGCTTGTTGGACGTGTTCACCATACGTCACTACAAACCGGAAATGCACCATCTTAAAGTGGCCATCGTCGGCGATATCTTGCACTCACGGGTAGCACGTTCGGAGATTCATGCGCTGACCACCTTGGGGGTGCCGGAAATTCGCGTGATCGCGCCCAAAACCTTGCTGCCTGCACAAGTCGAGAAACTGGGCGTGCAGGTGTTTCACGATGTGTATGAGGGCTTACATGGCGTGGATGTGGTGATGATGTTGCGCCTGCAAAACGAGCGTATGGCAGGCGCCATGTTGCCTAGCTCGCAAGAATATTTTAAGACCTACGGACTGACCCCAGATAAATTGGCTCAAGCCAAGCCAGATGCCATTGTGATGCACCCAGGGCCTATGAATCGTGGGGTGGAAATCGACAGCGCGGTGGCAGACGGCAAGCAGTCGGTGATATTGCCACAAGTGACTTATGGCATCGCCGTGCGTATGGCAGTGATGAGTATTTTGGCAGGAAATCCTTCATGAAAATTCATATCCAACATGGTCGTTTAATCGACGCTTCGGTCGGGCTTGATCAGCAAGCCGACTTGTTTATCGCCGCCGGCAAAATCGTTGCCATAGGCCAAGCGCCCGATGGCTTTCATGCCAATCAGGTGATAGACGCCAGCGGCTGCATGGTCAGTCCAGGCTTGGTAGACTTGGCTGCGCGTTTGCGTGAGCCGGGCTTTGAATACCGCGCCACCTTGGAAAGCGAATTGCTGGCTGCCGCGCGTGGTGGGGTGACCAGCTTGGCTTGCCCACCGGATACCGACCCTACCCTAGACGAGCCGGGCTTGGTCGAGATGCTGAAACATCGCGCCAAACAGCTAAATCTGGCGCACGTCTATCCTATGGGCGCGCTGACGCAAAAGCTGATGGGGCATGAGATTACCGAGATGTGCGAATTACACGAAGCCGGTTGTGTGGCGTTCGCGCAGGCCAATACCCCGATTACCGATACCCAAGTGCTGTGGCGCGCTATGCAATACGCCGCCACCTTTGGCTTTACTGTGTTCTTGCGCCCAGAAGAAGCCTATCTAGCGCAACAAGGCGTGGCGCATGATGGTGAAGTGGCGGCACGTTTGGGGCTAAAAGGCATTCCTAGCGCGGCAGAAACCTTGGCCATCTATCAATTGCTGAGCATCGCCAAACACACTGGCGCCAAACTGCATCTGTGCCGCCTTTCTACCGCCGAAGGGGTAGAAATGGTGCGTCAGGCCAAGCGCAGCGGGCAAGCGGTGAGCTGCGATGTGAGCATCAATCATCTGCATTTAACCGATATGGATATCGGCTATTTCGACAGCAATGCCCATCTACAACCGCCCTTACGTAGCCAACGCGACCGCGACGCGCTGCGTGCTGGCTTGCTAGACGGCAGCATTGACGCGATTTGTTCAGACCATACGCCAGTCGATGACGATAGCAAGTTATATCCGTTTGCCGAATCGGAAGCCGGCGCGACTGGCTTAGAACTGTTGTTACCGCTGACCTTGAAATGGGCCAGCGAAAGCAAGGTGCCACTGGCGCAAGCCTTGCAATGTATTACCCGCCGACCAGCCGATATCTTAGGCATTGCTGCCAGCCAATTAGCGCCGCAACAGGATGCGGATATCTGCATTTTTAATCCTGACCAATATTGGACGGTGTCGGCTGCGGCTTTGCTCAGCCAAGGCAAGAACACGCCTTTCTTGGGCTATGAAATAGCCGGTCGGGTCAGCCATACCTTGTTGCATGGGCAGCTGGTTTATCATGCTTAAGCAGCGCCCTATCTGTGATGCACCGCCTCTGCTGCAGCGCGATGAATAATGCAGTCAACATCGCCAGCGCGCTAGCGCAAGTGCGCCAAAACATCACCAGCGCCTGCCAACAGCGAGATTCCGCCCATATCCTGCAAGCGCAGGTCACCCTGATCGCCGTCAGCAAGTCCAAACCCGCCGCAGATATTCGTCAGGCTTATGGCGCAGGGCAAATCGACTTTGGCGAAAATTATTTGCAAGAAGCTCTGAGCAAACAACAGGATTTAGCCGACTTAGCCATCGTCTGGCACTTTATCGGGCCTATCCAAAGCAATAAAACGCAAGCCATCGCGCAGCATTTTGCTTGGGTGCATGGGGTGGATAGAGTCAAGATTGCGCAACGTTTGAATGAGGCGCGCAGCGCCATGCCACAGCCGCTGAATATTTGCATACAGATCAATATCAGCGGCGAAGCCAGCAAAAGCGGTATCGCGCCTGCACAGCTAGATGAATTATTCAGCGCCATCTTGAGCATGCCGCATCTGCGCTTGCGTGGCCTGATGACCATTCCCGACCCTAGCCTGAATAGCGCGCAACTTGGCCAGCAATTTGGGCAAATGCGCGAGATATTGCACCGCCTTAATCAACGCTATGCCAGCCAGCTGGCACAGCCGCTGGATACGCTGTCTATGGGCATGTCCAGCGACTACCCGCTAGCCATACAACAAGGGGCTACCATGGTCAGGGTGGGCAGTGCTATATTTGGCGAGCGCCATTACAATTCTTTATCCGCGCCCAATTAATTTCAAACTTTAAGTATTAGGAAAAACCCTTTATGCCTTCTGATCAGCCACTCTCTAGCCCGCCACTGAATATCTGCTTTATCGGCGGCGGCAATATGGCGCAAGCCTTGCTCGCTGGTTTGCAAAACAATCAACAAGATATGCGCCATGTCAGCGTGGTGGAAATTGATGGCGACAAACGTCAGCAGTTAAAACAACAGTTTGGTGTGCAAGTGAGCGACCAACTGCCTGCGGTCAGCCAAGCGGATATTGTGATTTTGGCGATTAAGCCGCAACAGCTGCGCGACTTGGCTATTTTCTTGGGCAGCCTATTGCAACAGCAGTTGGTGATTTCCATCGCCGCCGGCGTCAAGGCGCAGGATATCAGCCGCTGGTTAGGCGGCTATGCGCATATTATTCGCGTGATGCCGAATACGCCGGCACAAATTCAAGCCGGCATCTCCGCACTTTACGCGCTGCCTGAAGTCAGCCCAGCGCATCAGCAACAAGCTGAGCAGATTATGCAAGCGGTGGGCGCCACCTTGTGGTTGCAAGACGAAGCGCAGATGGATGCGGTAACGGCGATTTCTGGCAGCGGCCCTGCTTATGTGTTTTTCTTTATTGAGGCCATGCAACAAGCCGCCTTGGCGCTGGGGCTAGATGCCGAACAAGCCAAAGCACTCAGCCTAGAGACCTTTGTCGGCGCCAGCTTATTGGCCGCGCAAAGCCTGCATAGCCCAGCCGAGTTGCGCCAACAAGTGACGTCTAAAGGCGGCACCACCGAACAAGCCATACTCACCCTGCAACAACACCAAGTGCAACAAGCCATTATGCAGGCCGCCAAAGCCTCCGCAGAGCGCTCTAAAGCGCTGGGCGACATATTAGGAAAGGATTAATCATGATGTTTGCACAAGCCGGCGCATTTTTAGTTCAAACCATCTTGGGTTTATTTAGCCTAGTGTTTTTATTACGCTTCGTCTTGCAAGCCTGTCGCGCGCCATTTAGAGAAAGCTTTTGCGTGGCGGTGATGCGCTTAAGCGATTTTGCCGTGTTGCCAGTGCGCAAAGTGATTCCCGCTGTGCTGCGTTGGGATAGCGCCAGCCTATTGTTAGCTTTGCTATGTGAATATCTGATTCAAGTGCTGATGCGCTGGTTGAATGACTTTCCCTTATTAGTCGCCGGTCAGCATATCTGGCTAGGCTTTTTAGGGCTGGCGGCAGTGGCGCTGTTGAAGTTGGCGATTGATATTTTTCTGTATGCGGTGATTGTGCAAGCCTTGCTGTCTTGGTTTAACCCTAGCATGGCCTATCACCCTGTGCTGAATGCGCTGACTACGCCGCTGTTAAATCGCTTAAGAAAGTTAATCCCGCAACCTAGCGGGGTGGATTTGACGCCTATCTTGGTGGTAATTTTGGCGCAATTATTGAAAATCTTATTGATTAGTCCTTTGAATGCGGCTTTGCTAGCTTGGGTATAGGGTTTGGGTATAGGGCTTGGATATAGCGCTTGGATTGACCGCTAGCCTACATCAATACGATATCAAACGACTCCTGCGAATATTCTTTCTCGGCCT
>CAYNLW010000051.1:5451-7575 GCA_964398195.1 uncultured Methylophilaceae bacterium
AGCCTACATCAATACGATATCAAACGACTCCTGCGAATATTCTTTCTCGGCCTGTAAAGATACTGGCTTACCGATAAAGTCGGACAAATTGGCCAAGCTCTGCGACTCGTCCTCTAACAAAAATGAAATCACTTTAGGCGAGGCTAATACGCGATATTCCTTGGCCGCAAACTGTCGCGCATGGCGCAGTAATTCACGCAGAATTTCATAACACACGGTCTCGGCGGTTTTCATTTCTCCGCGCCCTTTGCAACATGGGCAGGGCTCGCATAATAGATGCGCCAGACTTTCGCGGGTGCGTTTGCGGGTCATCTCCACTAGCCCCAAGGGCGAGAACTCACTCACCGAAATACGTGCGCGGTCTTTGCTTAAGGCACGCTGAAATTCTTGCAACACCGCTTGTTGATGCGACTCGTCCTCCATATCAATAAAGTCCACGATGATAATGCCGCCCAAATTGCGCAGGCGCAGTTGGCGGGCAATACATTGCGAGGCTTCGAGATTAGTTTTGAATATGGTGTCGGCCAGATTTTTGCCGCTGACAAAGCCACCGGTGTTGACGTCCACCGTGGTCATAGCTTCGGTTTGATCAAAGATTAAATAGCCACCGGATTTTAGTTCTACTTTGCGCGACATGGCGCGATTGATTTCCGCTTCTACTTGGTACAAATCAAATAGTGGGCGCTCGCCTTGATACAGTTTTAATTTGCTGGCTGCCGCGCTGGCATAGTGCTCGGCAAACTCGCTCAGGCTTTGCATGGTCTCGCGTGAATCGACCCAAATGGTGGCGGTTTGCTCGCTCACCACATCGCGCAAAATGCGTTTGGGCAGATTTAAATCTTTGAACACCAAGCCGGTTTCATTGCTCAGTTTGGCCTGTTGTTGAATGTTGTGCCACACCTTATCCAGATAGGCGATATCGGCGCTCAGCTCGGCATCGCTGGCGGTTTCTGACATGGTGCGCATAATATAGCCACCCTGATGTTGCGCCGGCAGCACCGCCATCAAACGGCTCTTCAGCGCTTCTCTATCCACTTCATCCTCTATGCGTTGTGACACGCCGATATGCGCCTGCTGCGGCAGATATACCAAAAAGCGCCCAGCGATACTGATTTGCGTGGTCAGCCGCGCACCCTTAGTGCCTATCGGTTCTTTCAGCACTTGCACCATCAGCTGCTGACCTTCTTGCAACACCTCTTGTATAGGCCGCTCAGCGCCCTCGATATTGCATTCAAAAACATCGGCCACGTGCAGAAATGCCGCTCGACTTAAGCCTAGCTCAACAAACGCCGATTGCATGCCTGGCAAGACACGGCACACCGTGCCCCAATAGATATTGCCCACCAGCCCCAAGGAACTGGCGCGCTCGATATGCAAGTCCTGCACCACGCCCTGCTCGACCACCGCCACGCGGCTCTCTTGCGGGGTAATATTGATTAAAATTTCTTCACTCATGACGCTTCACTTTTATCTCAATGTTTTGTAATCATCTTATTCAGCAGACGCTAGTATTCAGCCTACTTTAGCGGCGATAGGCCGACTTGCAAGGGCGACAGCCCAAACGGACTGAGCAACTGCCCCAATTCAAAAATCGGCAAACCCATCACGCCACTATAACTACCCTGTATCTGCTGCACAAATAAACTGGCCAGCCCCTGTATGCCATACCCGCCGGCCTTATCCATAGGCTCTTTGCTCGCCACATAAGCGGCAATCTCTGCCGCCGACAGCGTTTTCATCAACACCCGCGTAGAACTCAGCGCGGTCAGCAACTGCTCACCATAACGCAGCGCCAAAGCGGTATGTACCTCATGCCATGCGCCCGACAAACTGCTCAACATACGGCAAGCGTCCGCCTCATCAATAGGCTTAGCCAAAATCTGCCCCTGCCAACTCACCGTCGTATCCGCCGCCAACACCGGCCGCTGCGGCAAACCCTGCGCCAACATCGCCGCCCATCCCGCCTCAGCCTTCAGCAACGCCACCCGCTGCACATAATCCAGCGCCTGCTCCTGCGGCAACGGCGTCTCATCAACATCCGCCAAAATCACCTCAAACGGCACCGCCAACTGCCGCAAAATCTCCGCCCGCCGCGGCGACCGAGAAGCCAAATAAATCATACCC
>CAYNLW010000052.1:0-7095 GCA_964398195.1 uncultured Methylophilaceae bacterium
CGACAAATTGTTGCCACCAGTGGGCTAGCTCGGCGCTGACTTCACCGGATTCACAACGCAATAAAAAGAAGTCATAAGCGGCACGGAAGCGCGGGTGCTCTAGCAAGGAATACGGGCGGCGTCCGTGGCGATATTCAAAACGCGCTTGCATCGCCCATATTTCGCGCATTCCGGCGGTAAAGCGTTTATGTATCGCCAGTTTGTCGGTTTGTATGCGTATTACATCGTCCATTGCTTGGTGGATAGCCGGCATCAAGGGCATTTGTGGCTGATATTTTTGCCACGCAGCGAGCACCTCATGCCATAACAAGGTGGCAAATAAAAATGCCGGCGATACCGGCTTGCCGCTGAGTACGCGCTGGTCGGTATTGGCCAGCGCTAGATGCACAAAGCGCTCGCCCAAGGGTTGCTCTAGCACCACGTCTAGCAAGGGTAATAGGCCATGATGTAAATGGAAGTTGCGCAGCGTTTGCACGCTTTGCAGCGCATGACCGGATAAGAATAGCTTGAGCATTTCGTCGAATAAGCGCGATGGCGGCACTTCCGCTAAGCAATCCGCCATCTGACGAATTGGCGCGGCGGTGTGCGACTCAAGCTGTAGGCCTAATTTGGCGGATAAGCGCACCGCACGCAACATTCTCACTGGGTCTTCGCGATAGCGTTGCTGGGCATCGCCTATGATACGTAATACCCCTTGGCGCACGTCTTGAAAGCCGTCGTGAAAGTCCACCAGCACTTGTTGTTGCGGGTCGTAATATAAGGCATTCACAGTAAAATCGCGGCGCGTGGCGTCTTGCTCTATGTTGCCGAATACATTGTCGCGAATAATGCGACCGCTTTCTGTGGTTTGCCGGTTGTCATCATCTTCGGCTTCGCCTCTGAACGTGGACACTTCTATGGTCTCGTTGCCAAACATCACGTGCACCAAGCGGAAACGGCGACCTATGATGCGTGAGCGTTTAAACAGTTGGCGCACTTGTTCTGGTGTGGCGTCGGTGGCGACATCAAAATCTTTGGGGGCGATATTCAATAACAAATCGCGCACCGCGCCCCCCACGATATAGGCGGTAAAGCCAGCCTTTTGCAAGCCTTGTATAGTGCGCTTGGCGGCGTCGCTGATATAGCGGCTGTCAATTTGGTGTTGTTGATGCGTATAGTGCCTAGCGTTGATATTGCTTGTATTGCTTGTTTGAGACTCTTGGCGTTTATTGGCGGGTTTTTTGGCTTGGGGGTTTTGCTTAGATGGCTGCTGGTCATGCGCTGCATGGCCAGAACTGGCTGGTTTGCCGCCAGCAGAACGGAATTTTTTGCCTAGCCAAGACTGAATGATTTTTTTGATCATTGTGACAAACGCAAGCGGAATATCTATTGTTGGCGTTGTTGATGATGCCAATAAACATCGCTGATATTGGCTTCGCGATTGATAATCCGGCATATCACAAACAATAAATCGGAAAGGCGGTTGAGATACTTCAAGGCAAACTCGGTAACACCGCCTTCGTGGCTGAGTTTGACTAATGAGCGTTCGGCGCGCCTACACACTGTGCGTGCCAAGTGGCAATGCGCAGAAGCTCGGCAGCCGCCGGGCAGAATAAATTCATCTAATGCCGGCAAGCTGGCATTTAGGCTATCTAGGCGCTGTTCCAGAAAATCTATGCGTGCCGCTTGAATCACTTGATGGCCGGGAATGCAAATCTCCGCGCCCAAATCAAATAAGTCATGCTGTATGGCACTTAAAGATTCCTGTAAATGGCTGGAAATTTGCTCTGAGCGCAGTATGCCTAGGCAGGCATTTAATTCATCTACATCGCCCATCGCAATCACGCGCAGGCTGTCTTTATCTACTCTGGAACCATCACCTAGGCCTGTGGTGCCGGTATCACCGGTGCGGGTATATATCTTACTTAGTCGTTTACTCATCACGCTATTATGACATTTTTCCAAATCGCCTGTCATGCGAATATGGCGGATTGATGCTTATTTAAGGGCTGATATAAGGGACTAGCAAATGACATAAATATTCTGCATGGCAAACTCTGCGCTTAGCTATTGAACCGCTGTTTTTTCTATGCTATTGTCTGCCCTTGTAACAAATTAGTTACAATTTTTTTAAGCTTTAAATACATATCAATAGCCTTATAAATAAAAAGGTTTTTAATTTGGGTGGGAGCACAAGCTCCTTAATTTTGGATTGTTGGCGGTTTTGAATTTAGCAGAACTTGCATGATGAAACATGAAGATTTTAAGTGTATCGCAAGACCGAATTGTTCTTTGAGCAAGCAAGGTCGTATTTATGCCGTTACCATCGTTGCAGTCTTTTCTTTTGTGATTGCGGCTTTCTTTTGTTTCTTTGGTGCATGGATGGTTCTTCCATTTACTGGGCTTGAATGTATGGCGGTGGCGGCAGCGTTTTACTATATGCAGTGTCACTCCAATGATTACGAGAGCATCAGTATTCATGAAAATGACTTAACCATAGAAAGACTCAGTTACAAATCCCTGACTCAAATTAGTTTTAATCGCTATTGGGCAAAAGTCTATTTAAGAGATTTGCCTAATGGCCACCATGAGTTGCGCGTGCGCTCTCATGGCAAAGAAGTTTGTTTTGGTAACCGATTTTTGGACGACGAGCAACGTATTAAGCTCGCCAAAGAGTTGAATCAATTCGTCGGAATGGCTTATTAACTTGACTGGCAATAGAGGGAGTTGGAATGTTGAAGCAGTGTATTAAGAATCAGTGGTTGTGGTTGAGCAGTTTATTGCTCTCTGTGCAGGCGCATGCGGAAATTACCTGGAATTTCCCTACTCCTGCTACTCCAATGGCGGAAGATACCTTGCATGTGCATAACAAGTTTATGCTGATTGTGATGGTGATTTTCTTGGTGGTGTTAGCCATCATGATTTATTCCTTATATAACCATCGCAAAAGCAAAGGCTTTAAACCAGCCAAGTTTACTGGCCCTAACAACAAATCCCAATTGATTTGGACCTTAGTGCCGTTTGCCATTTTGCTGTATATCGACTTTATTTTGATGGGGATTCCTGCTTACCACAGCGTGGTGGCCATGGAGGACACCAAAACCAATGCCGATATGGTGGTCAAAGTGACCGGTTCACAATGGCGCTGGCAATATGAATATATGGACGGTGACGCACAAGGTTTGAAATTCGTGTCAAACCTGAAAACCACGCAAGACGAAATCGACAATAAAGCTGAGAAAAATCCTCAGTACTTGCTCGACGTTGATAACCATTTGGTATTGCCAGTAGATAAAAAAGTGCGTGTGTTGCTGACTTCTACTGACGTGATTCACAACTGGTGGGTGCCTGCATTCGGTGCTGCGCGTGATGCGATTCCTGGTTTCTTACGCGAAACTTGGGTCAAGATTGAAAAGCCAGGCGTGTATCGCGGCCAATGTAAAGAATTGTGCGGCAAGGGTCACGGCTTTATGCCAGTCGTGGTCGAGGCTGTGCCTGAAGAAGACTACAAAGTTTGGGTGGCTGAACAAAAAGTGAAGATGGCTGCCGCTGCTGATGGTGCGAATAAAGAGTGGACTAAAGATGAGCTAGTGGCTAAGGGCAAAGAAGTGTATGCCAAGAATTGCCAAGTTTGTCACCAAGCCAACGGTAAGGGCTTGCCACCTGCATTCCCATCTTTGGTGGATAGTGCTATCGTGAAAGGCAAGATTTTTGATGCGCAAGGTAAATTATTACCTGATAGTCACTTGGATAGAGTATTGAACGGTAAGAACGTCATGCCAGCATGGAAGAGTGTATTAAATGACTCCGAAATCGCAGCAGTGGTGACTTACGAACGTGTTGATTTTGGCGGTATGAATGATCTGCTTCAGCCTGCCCAAGTGAAGGCTTTGAGATAGTCAAAGCGTTTATATCGTTAAAGTTTTTGTAATAGTTTTTTAGTGTTGGTCTTAAATTAGGAGGTAGTGATGAGTTCCCAAGCAACTGTCCATCATGATCATCATGATGACCATCATCCAACCGGTATCATGCGCTGGCTAACCACCACGAATCACAAAGATATCGGAACGATGTATTTAGTATTTTCCCTGATTATGTTCCTGATTGGTGGGATTATGATTTTGGGCGTACGCGCTGAGCTGTTCCAACCAGGGTTACAACTGGTCAAGCCAGAGTTCTTTAACCAATTAATTGGCGTGCATGCGCTGATTATGATTTTCGCAGCCTTGATGCCTGCCGCAACCGGCTTCGCAAACTGGATGCTGCCCTTGCAAATTGGTGCGCCAGATATGGCCTTGCCACGTTTGAATAACTGGGGCTTTTGGTTGCTGCCTCCTGCTGCCATCTTATTAACACTGCCATTTACTTTGGCATTGTTTGGTATTGGTGACGGCGCCATCGCGACTGGTTGGACGTTCTACGCGCCACTATCAGTGCAAGGTGGTTTGGGCGTTGACTTCGCTATTTTCGCTGTGCACTTGTTGGGGGTTTCCTCTGTGCTTGGCTCTATCAACGTGATTGTGACGATTCTGAATATGCGTGCCCCCGGCATGACATTGATGAAGATGCCTATGTTTGCTTGGTCTTGGTTGGTAACGGCTTTCTTGTTGATCGCCACTATCCCAGTATTGGCAGGCGCGGTCACTATGTTGTTAACCGATCGTCATTTCGGCACGCACTTCTTTGATGCGGCTGGTGGCGGTGACCCTATCTTATTCCAGCACTTGTTCTGGTTCTTTGGTCACCCAGAAGTGTATATCGTGTTATTGCCAGTTTGGGGCTTTATGCCGCAAATCTTGCAAACATTCTCACGTAAACCTATGTATGGCTACAAAGCACAAGTGTATTCCTTGTGGGCAATTGGTATCTTGGCGCTAGTTGTATGGGCGCACCACTTCTTTACTGTGGGTATGCCTGTGCCAGCCTTGCTGTATTTTATGTACAGCACCATGTCTATTTCCTTGCCATTGGCGGTGCTGTTCTATTGCTGGATCGCCACCATTTGGAAAGGCTCGCTGTCATTTGAAACGCCGATGTTGTTTGCTATCGGTTGGATTGTGCTATTCGGTATCGGTGGCCTAACAGGCTTGGTGTTAGCCGACGTTGCTGCAGATGCACAGTATCACCATACTTATTTCGTGGTTGCGCACTTCCACTACACCCTGTTTGCCGGCGGCATCATGGGTATTATGGCAGGCGTTTATTACTGGTTGCCTAAGATGACAGGTCATATGTTTAGCGAAAGATTGGGTCAGTTGCACTTCTGGTTGACCGCCATTTCTTTCAACCTAACCTTTATCCCTCAGTTCTTCTTGGGTCTAGCAGGTATGCCAAGACGTATCCCTGACTATGCTTTGCAGTTCGCGGAATTCAATATGGTTTCCAGCTGTGCAGCGTTTGTCTTGGGCCTATCACAATTAATCTTTGTGTATAACATTATTAGTTGTGTACGCGGTGGCAAAAAAGCGACCGACAAGGTTTGGGAAGGTGCAGAAGGTTTGGAGTGGACATTGTCATCTCCACCGCCTTACCACAGTTTCACTGAACAGCCAGTGATTAAGTAAGCTTGTTAAGTAGTTTGGAGTATTGTGTTGGCTGAAACTAGAAAAAACCGTAGTAAGCGCATAGGCTTGGTGTTAGGTTTACTGGCGTTAATTTGGTACCTATTTGCAATGTGGGTGATATGGCATCAGTAAACCGACCCGGTAAAGATTTTCAACCGGGCAACAAAAAAATCGTTGTGCGCTTGTTGTGGTTAGTAGTGGCAGCAGCTTTGTTTGGTTTTGCCTTAGTGCCTTTGTATAACGTGTTATGCGATGTCACAGGCTTAAACGGCAAAACCAACAACGAAGCAGATTTAAACAAAACCGTGGTTGATAAAAATCGGCTGATTACAGTCGAATTTACTAGTACGGTGATGCCAGGATTAGGATGGGATTTCTACCCGCAACAACCGCGCATCACCGTTCACCCCGGTCAAGTGGAGACGGTCAATTTTCTCGCCAAGAATATGACCAATGTGGCAGTCACTGGGCAGGCAGTTCCTAGTGTTAGTCCCGGGCAAGCCTCGCCACACTTTAAAAAAATTGAATGCTTTTGTTTCCAACATCAGGAACTCAAAGCAGGCGAATCCAAGGTAATGCCGTTGCGTTTTTATGTAAGCCCGTCATTGCCAGCGAATATCGGCACCGTGACCTTGTCGTATGCTTTCTACAGCATTAAAAAGTAGTTAGGTCGCTGCAATATCTATAACCAAGGTTTTTTAAAACTAAAGTTTTGTAAAACTAAGGTGTAAACCTATAACGATAGTAAAGGGAAGAAAATGGCATCAAAAACTCATCATGCTGATCACTATTACGTACCCAATCCAGTCATCTATCCTGTGATCGTGTCACTAGGATTATTGTTATTGGCGTCAGGCTTTATTTTCAATGTGAACAACTTCTCAGCTGGCACGTGGATGATGCTAGCGGGTTTCGCCTTGATTTTAAGCATGCTTTTTAAATGGATGGGCAGCATTATCGCCGAGAGCGAAGGCGGCCTATACAAGAAGTGGGAAGACAAATCTTTCCGCGTGGGCATGATCGTGTTTATCTGTTCTGAAGTTGCCTTCTTCGCCGCTTTCTTTGGGGCTTTATTCTTTATGCGGGTGATTTCTATCCCTGAATTAGCTTCCTTTGATCCTAACTTCACTATGTATAAAGACTTCTTGCCTACATGGCCATCAGCCGGTCCTGGCGGTGTGGTGTTAGGTAAAGAATATGTGCCAGCTAAATTCGAGCCTATGGCAGCTTGGGGCTTGCCTGCGATTAACACTTTAATCTTGCTGACTTCTGGCGCTACCGTGACTTGGGCACATTGGGGTTTGTTAAAAAACAAGCGTAGCCAATTGATTATTGGCCTATTCCTCACCGTTGCTTTAGGGGTTGCCTTCTTGGCTTGCCAAGCGGTGGAATACCATCACGCTTATACCGAAATGGGTTTAACTTTAGGTGCGGGTGCTTATGGCGCGAGCTTCTTTATGTTGACTGGTTTCCATGGCTTCCACGTGTTGTTGGGAACCATTATGCTGATTGTGATTCTGTTACGTTGTATGCGTGGCCACTTTACCGCTGA
>CAYNLW010000053.1:0-6881 GCA_964398195.1 uncultured Methylophilaceae bacterium
GCAGAGTTTTATGGCATTCCTTTCCACTTTGTCGCAGTCAGCAAAGAAAACAAAGCACAAGCCGAGGCAGCGCAATTTAAATTATTTGATGCTGCCAATATCGATTTGATTGTGTTGGCGCGTTATATGCAAATCTTGTCAGCTGAATTTGTGCAGCGTTACCCACAACGCATCATCAATATTCATCATTCTTTCTTACCCGCTTTTATCGGCGCCAGACCCTATCATCGGGCGTTTGAGCGTGGCGTTAAATTAATCGGCGCGACTAGCCACTACGTCACTGAAGTGTTAGATGAAGGTCCGATTATCGAGCAAGATATCGTGCGTATTTCGCACCGCGACCAAGTGGAAGATTTGATACAAAAAGGGCGAGATTTAGAGCGCATCGTATTATCCCGCGCAGTGCGCTGGCATATCGAAAACCGTATTTTGTTATACGCCAATAAAACAGTTATTTTTGATTAAGTTTTTAATTATTTAAAACGTTAACAATAAAAAAGCGGGCTTTAAACCCGCTTTTTTATTGGTCATCACCACTTTAGATAACGATAAGTTGGCTACACAACAATCTTCTCTAGCGCAAATAAATCCTCAATTTGCTCACGCTGCCGAATCACATGCACTTGATCACCATCGACCATTAACTCGATGGCACGGCCGCGCGTGTTGTAATTCGAGCTCATGCTCATGCCATAAGCGCCTGCCGACATAATCGCTAATACATCGTCTTGCTGTATCGCTAATGCTCTGTCATGTCCCAAGAAATCACCGCTCTCACACACTGGCCCAACCACTTCATACACTTGTGCGGCAACATCAGTGCGCGGATTGACGGGTTGAATATGGTGATAAGCGTCATACAAGGCGGGGCGCATCAAATCGTTCATGGCAGCATCGACAATGGCAAAGTTTTTACTACTGCCATGTTTCAAATATTCCACCTTGGTCAACAATACCCCAGCATTTCCTACCAAAGCACGGCCGGGTTCAAACACTAGCTTGAGTTGACGATTGCCCATTTTTTGCAAAATCGCTTGTGCATATTGCGCAAATGGTGGCGGCGTTTCATCTTGATAGCAGATGCCTATCCCACCGCCAATATCTACGTGTTGAATATGTATGCCTTGTTGTTGCAACTGATCGACCAACCATAACACGCGATCCAAAGCGTCCAAAAATGGCGCTAATTCGGTGAGCTGCGAACCAATATGGCAATCCACGCCATGGATTGCCACATGAGCCATTTGGCTGGCTTGTTGATATAAACTCAGCGCGTCTTCATAAGCCACGCCAAACTTATTATTTTTTAGTCCAGTTGAAATATAGGGGTGCGTTTTGGCATCTACATCGGGATTTACGCGGAAGGAAATTGGTGCGATTTTGCCCATCTCCCCCGCCAACTGATTGATGCGTTGTAACTCAGCAGCCGATTCCACATTAAAACAAGCAATATTCGCTTGTAAGGCTTGTTGAATCTCGCTAGCCGATTTTCCTACACCAGAAAAAACCACTTTGCTGGCATCGCCACCGGCCGCCAATACGCGCGCCAATTCGCCGCCAGAGACAATATCAAAACCAGCGCCCAGCTGGGCAAACAAATGCAAAATGGCCAAGCTAGGATTGGATTTAACGGCGAAACAAATCAGGTGATTATGCCCTTGTAGCCCCTCGCTAAAAGCATGGTAGGCTTGTTGTAAAGCGGCTTTGGAATACACATAGGCGGGCGTGCCATAGCTTTTGGCAATGTCATTAAGGCTGACGTTTTCTACCATCAGCTGCGCATTTTTATAATGGAAATTACTCACTTGGATCCGTTTGCTGTATAGGTTCAATACTTTGGCCAGTTGGCTTGCCGGGTTGCGGGTAGCGTTTTTCAGGCAAATACAATGGGCCTTTCACACCACAAGCGGTGCAAAAGATCAGCACAATCAGCAGGCTCAGATATACACGCAAGGCAATCATTTGAATCAGCAACCTATCCATCAATAAAAGCTAAAAAACCGACGCATTTTAGCATGTAAACTGCGCCACTCGGCTAGATGTTGATTTCGTCAGCGCCGGCTACAGCGCCTGATGGCTAGTGCGCGATAGTAATTGCTGGGTAATCACCCCATTCATCACACCAAATAGCAAAGCAAACGCCATTAAAATCGGCAATAGATAGCTGATGCCCGCACTAGGAATTAACCAATAACGCACTAATAATAATTGTCCTGCCATATGCGCCATAGCCGCCAATATGCTTAGGCTTAGCGGACCAAAGTGCTTTTGTGGCAGGTATTGCGCAGCAGCAAGCACTAACAGACTAGCGCTAGCACCAGATAAGCTAAGCATAAATGTCGGGCTTAAAAAGCTGCCTAAAATCAAACTGCCGGCTAATACCCGCAACATATTCACCCAAGCACAAGCCAACCAGCCCTCACGATATAACACAAACAACACCACAATATTGGCGATACCCGGCTTTACACCCGGCAATGGTGAAGGAATCATGGCTTCTAGTACGTGCAACAAAATAGCATAGGCGGCCAATTGGGCGATTCTATGATCTTGCGCATCAGGCTGTAAGGTGACAAAACGCATAGGCGGCTTTCGCTTAATAATTCAAACTATCATACGCTGGCTTATCGCCTAGCAAGCGTATGCTGACTTGGTTAGGCAGGCATAGTGAGGCTTCTAATTGGTGCTTCAGCCAACCCTGATGCACGCAATATTGATTGCTACAAGGCGAGGCGATAAAACGCACACGCCCATAATCAATTTCTATCACGCTCACCCCCAACGGACCTGGTACGGAAATTTGCTGGTGCTGATCTAAAGTTAGTCGCGCAAACAAATGATCGCCTTGGCGAATCTCTAGCGTGCTGGCGGCTTGTCGTTGCCAAAAATGGCTGAACAGCCACAGCACCAGCGCAAGCGCTGCCGCGACCAGTAGATAATCGCCCCACAAAGGGCGCCAGTGCTGGCCTTGAGAGCTATTGTTGATATGACGTTGCATGCTGTTTGCGCTTTAACACATCATCGTTGAAATGATTGATTTAGGGAATTATTTGTATTTGTTTAGGCTGTTGCAACCAGCGTACGCGCTCACTCATGGCGCGGCTGATCAGCACCCGCCCAGAGGCCTCGACGATTAGGTAATTGTCTAGCTGCATGGCTTGCGCCGCCTGAATCCGCTCGGCCAAATCGGTGGCGATAAAAATTGGCTTAGAGGCCACATCAGACATCACACCAGCGTGCTCAGATGGCGGAATCAGCACCGTCACCGATTGCGTTGCTTGCACGGGATAGCCAGTGCGTGGGTCAATAATATGGCAATAACGCTGGCCATTTTTTTCAAAAAAGCGCTGGTAATCGCCCGAGGTGCCGACCGCCCAACCATCTGGCAAATCTAGCATGGCCATAGCGCCCGCCGCACGCGGATGTTGGATGGCCACCTGCCAGGGACGTTGCTGATGTTGCCCCAGCGCGATGATATTGCCGCCTATATTGACCAAAGCATTTTTCACCCCTTGGGTACGCAGATAGTTAGCCGCCACATCTAGCGCATAGCCTTTGGCATAGCCTCCGAGGTCGATTTGTAATTGGCGATTAGTGCTACTGACTTGATTTTGATGCAGGCTTAACTGTGACATTTGCGCATTGGCTTTAACCAGT
Source organism: uncultured Methylophilaceae bacterium (assembly GCA_964398195.1). GTDB lineage: Bacteria > Pseudomonadota > Gammaproteobacteria > Burkholderiales > Methylophilaceae > RFPI01. The sequence goes on from CAYNLW010000053.1 coordinate 3,658, forward strand.
CGCGTGATTTCTTGTGGATCTACTTCGATGGCGGAAAACTCATCGCGGTGAAAGCCCCATAAACCTATCAAGCGCCCTATGGCGGGATTAAACAAGCCGCCCGACTGCGCGGATAATTGTTGTGCCTGACGCAACATATATTGCAGCAAAGGACTGACCGACATGGCACGACCTTGCGCCAGCGCTTGATTGAGTTGCGATAACTCGCTATCGGCTTGCCAAGCGTGTAGTTGTTGATGCAGGGCAGAGAATTGTTGATTTAGTTGCCCGGCCAGTTGTTGTGCCTGCGCCGCGCTTTGCTCGGGTAAATGAATATCCACCAAGGTGCCAAACACATAGGATTGTATAGCTGGCGTTTCGCTACGCTGACAAGCCGTCAACAGCAACAAGGCGCAGATGCACAGCGCTAGCCGCAAAGTCGCTCCAAGGCGTTCACCATCATCGCCGCTGGATTGCAATCGGTTTGCGCGGCAATTTCCACCATGCAAGTAGGGCTAGTGACATTAATCTCGGTCAGATAATCACCTATCACATCCAGTCCCACCAACAACAAGCCCTGTTGTTTAGCATAGGCGCCCACCCGCTGCGCAATCTGCCTATCACGCTCAGTTAATGGTCGCGCTTCGCCACGTCCGCCCGCAGCTAAATTTGCGCGCGTTTCGCCAGCTTGAGGAATACGCGCCAAGCAATAAGGCGCTGCTTCACCATCGATTAATAAAATTCTTTTATCGCCTTGCACAATCTCAGGCAGATAGCGTTGCGCCATCACACTGCGCGTGCCGTGTTGCGTCATGGTCTCGATAATCACCGACAAATTGACATCTTGTTGGCTAAGACGAAACACACTGCTGCCGCCCATGCCGTCCAAAGGTTTAAGCACGATATCTTGCTGTTGTTGCAAAAATTGTCGAATCATCTGCGCAGATTTGCTGACCATAAACGGCGGAGCTAAATCGGCAAAATGCGCCACCGCTAATTTCTCATTCCAATCGCGCAGCATGGCAGGGTGATTGACCACCTTGACACCCTGCAGCTGAGCCAACTCTAACAAGTGAGTGGCATACAAATATTCGTTATCAAACGGCGGGTCTTTGCGCATCAAAATAACGTCAAACGCTGTTGCTGGCATTAACTCAGCAAGGCCTAGTTGGCTAAATTGCCCAGTATCTTGTGCTTGGCTGTTGTGTGGCGCAGTAAATTTCAGCTCACTAGCTTGAATGCTCAGTTGGTCTTGTTGCAACAGCAAATCTTGCAGCTGCGCAACCCACAGTTGATGGCCACGCTGGCTAGCCTCGCGCATCATGGCCAGACTGCTGTCTTTGGCAGGTTTAAGTTGCTCGAATGGGTCAATCACAAATAATAGGCGCATGGCTTAGGTTTCTAATATTGCTTGTTCAAATTGGCTTTGTTCAGCCGCTAACTCTTGCGCAGCCGCCAATAATGCCAAGCGTGCCACCACGCTATAGGCATAAAACCTATTCTTAGCGGAATCTGGTGCATCGGCACAATCTGGGGTAGAACAAGGGGTATCAAAGGCCAAAGGCACAAAGTGCATACCCGGCGCATTGAGGTTTTCATCTACCGCACGTCCAGTATGTACGCGGTAAAAACCACCCACCACAAAGTGATCCATCATATACACCACAGGCTCAGCCACCGCGTCATTGATATTCTCAAAGGTATATACCCCCTCTTGAATAATCACTTCAGACACTTGCAAACCTTCTTTGACTACCGACATTTTGTTGCGCTGCTTACGATTTAAATCGCGCACATCATCAGCACTTTTGACGGTCATAATGCCCATGCCATAAGTCCCTGCGTCGGCCTTCATAATCAAATATGGCTCTTGCTCTACGCCATACTCGCGATACTTTTGTTGCACCCGCTTAAGCAAATCACTGACTTTATCCGCCAGCATTTGTTCGCCTATGCGTTCATGGAAATCGATGCCGGTGGCATGATCAAAATAGGGGTTGATTAACCAATCATCAATTTTCAAATAATCTGCAAATGATTTAGCCACTTGGTCATAACTGGCAAAGTGGCGCGACTTACGTCTATGCCACCAACCAGCGTGCAGCGGGGGAATTAAATTCTGCTCTATGCCCTGCAAGATTTCTGGCACGCCAGCCGACAAATCGTTATTCAACAAAATGGCGCAACTATCAAAGCCGTCCAATACCAAGCGATTTTTAACTCGTTTGATAGGCTCGAGTAATAACTGTTGCCCATCTTGCGTATCCAAAGCAGTCGCTTGTTGAATCTCGGGATTTAAACTACCAATGCGCACTTCCAAGCCGGCTTGGCGCAGAATATTGGCCAGCGCTGCCACATTGCGCAGGTAATAAATATTGCGGGTATGATTCTCTGGAATGATCAGTAAGCGATGCGCTTCAGGACATACCTTCTCAACCGCCACAGTAGCGGCTTGCACACACAGCGGCAAGAAGTCTGGATTGAGATTATTAAAACCACCGGGGAATAAATTGGTATCAACAGGCGCCAGCTTAAAACCGGCATTACGCAAATCGACCGAAGCATAAAAAGGCGATTCGTTGTCCAGCCATTGCACCCTAAACCAATGCTCTATCCCCGCCATATGATCCAGAATATTCTTCTCCAGCGCCAATAAAGGGCCAGTCAAAGCAGTGGTGAGATGAGGAACCATACATCAGTCATCCTAAAAACATAAATATCACATTTTAGCGCATAAGCGATGACTGATGCTGATGGCTTAGGCAAGTGCTTTCTGATTACTGATTGGGGAATTCGAATTTATTGCTGTAAGGGTTATATTCCAGCTTTGCGCCCGGAACTACGTATTGGAATTCGTTAGCATAAGGATTGTATTTTAGTTGTGCATCAGGCGCAGTCGTTTCCCAGCGGTTTTGATGAGGATTATATTTTTGCTGATAGTTTGGCGGGGCGAGATCAAAACGATTTTCCATAGCATTATATTTTGGCGTAGCATTCGGCGCTGCAAAACGCCATTCGTTTTCATGCGGGTTGTATTTCAGCACCGCGTTTGGTCGTACAGTTTCAAATTGATTGGTATAAGGATTATTTTTTTGCTCCGCTTGCACACACATAGACAAAGCAAAAATAAACAAGCCCAAAGCTATTAAACAATACTGACTATTTCGACTGAATATCCGCATCTTTCTGCTCTGAACTGAGTTAATTTTTTGAACCAGTTGTTGAGAGAGGATAGACTCATCAAT
>CAYNLW010000054.1:0-6814 GCA_964398195.1 uncultured Methylophilaceae bacterium
TTACAAGAGGCGGCAATTATGTTGGGATTAGAGGGTCATGTCAACTTTCTTGCGGGGATAACGGTTAGCAATTTTCTAATCAAACCAAGCAACACATAAAGCCATTAGGCATCAATGATCAAGCGGCGTTCAGCAAGAAATCAACATGGATTGAATCAAAGCCGAAATAGATTTGACCGCTTTCTGTCTTGCTAAGCATGCCTGACTTTAACAGCATTTGCACATCAGTATGTACCGCTTTTACATCGCGATTTGCACGTCTCGCAATTTCACGCAATGCCAGCGGTTCGCTTCCTGTCAGGATATTGACTATCGCCATACGGTTCGGCGCTAGAATCTTCCACAACAACTCAAGGCTAGCGAAGCTTATATAAGCCCCTTGTGGTTTCCCTTGCAAGGCTTGCTTAGCACGTTTAGCAACGTTGGCAATTGATTCAACAGATAAAGTAACAGTATTCATCGTGAGTTCTCCAGTTGTGTAATTTGAGCAAAAAAATCGTCAATTAATTGCTCAGTAGATACAAAATTGTAAGCAACTTCTTTTTGCTTGAAATGCAGATGATCGCCTTTACCAGACTCGTTATCATATCGAAGCAAACACATACCATCTACTACATAAGCAAGGCGATATTTGAAAAGATGTGCACAACCATGTATGGGTGTTTTAAGTTGCCAAATGACCATCTCAGCGAAAGAAATCTCGCTTAATACAAGTCTCTGTTTTAACATCAATTCGGCTTTCATGTTGTAAATTATAACAACACATAAAATGTTGTCAACAAAACCAACAGTCATTTAATTTTTTTCATCGCAACAAGCCATTACACAAAACAAGCTTTTTATTTTCCTACGAGTAAAAATATGACTGCTTGCGCTAAACTAACAAGCTTGTAAATTAGCTTTTGCTTTTAATGAAAAGAGTTCAGTTATGAATATCCTCACCATCACCAGTCAGCCTTTTAACGATCAGAAACCTGGGACTTCTGGGTTGCGTAAGCGGGTTAAGGTGTTTCAGCAGCCGCATTATCTGGAGAACTTTGTGCAAAGTATTTTTGATACTGTGCAGGTGCCGCCGGGGGCGACTATTGTGTTGGGGGGAGATGGGCGTTTTTATAATCGGCAAGCGATACAGATTATTTTGAAAATGGCGGCGGCCAATGGCGTGGGCAAGGCGTTGGTGGGGCAAGGCGGCATTCTCTCTACGCCGGCTGAGTCTTGTGTGATACGCAAATATCATGCTTTTGGTGGCATGGTGTTATCTGCTAGCCATAATCCTGGTGGGCCAGATGGCGATTTTGGTATTAAGTTTAATGTGCAAAATGGCGGCCCTGCGCCAGAAAAAGTGACCGATGCGATTTATGCGCGTTCGCAGCAAATCACTAGCTATCGCATTTTGCAGGCTGATGATATTTCGCTAGATCAATTAGGATCTAGCCAGCTGGGCGATATGACAGTGCAGGTGATTGATGCGGTGGCGGATTATGCTGATTTGATGCAGCAGCTATTTGACTTTGCAGCGATACGCCAATTATTCCAATCCGGCTTCCGTATCAAGTTTGACGCCATGCATGCGGTAACAGGACCTTATGCGCAGGAAATATTGATTAATCGCTTGGCCGCGCTGGCGGATAGCATCATGAATGCAGTGCCTTTAGAGGATTTTGGTGGTGGTCATCCTGACCCGAATCTCACTTATGCGCATGAATTGGTAGAAATTTTATATGGCGACCATGCGCCTGACTTTGGCGCGGCTTCCGATGGCGATGGCGACCGCAATATGATTTTGGGTAAAGGTTTTTTTGTTACCCCTTCCGATAGCTTAGCGATTATCGCTGCCAACGCTCAACTGATTCCCGCCTATCGCGCTGGTATCGCTGGTGTAGCGCGCTCCATGCCCACTAGCGCCGCGGTGGATAGGGTAGCCAAGGCATTGAATATTGCCAGTTACGAAACCCCCACCGGTTGGAAATTCTTTGGCAATTTAATGGACGCTGGCAAAGTCACGTTGTGCGGCGAGGAAAGTTTTGGCACCAGCTCTAGCCATGTGCGAGAGAAAGATGGCTTATGGGCGGTGCTATGCTGGTTGAATATCTTGGCTGCCAAACGCAGCACGGTGCAACAAATCGTGACTGAGCATTGGCGTGACTATGGCCGCAATGTGTATTCGCGCTTGGATTATGAAGACTTGCCTGTCGCGCACGCTAAACAAGTGATCGCGCATGTCACCCAACAATTTAGCACGCTTCCAGGTCAGCAATTGGGCGCTTATCAAGTGGCTAAATGCGACAACTTTAGTTATACCGACCCCATTGATGGCAGTGTCAGCAGCAATCAGGGCTTGCGTATTCTGTTTGAGTGTGGCTCGCGCATCGTGATTCGTTTATCCGGCACCGGCACCGAGGGCGCCACGCTACGCATTTATTTAGAAGCCTTTGAGGCCGACCCACAACGGCAACAGCAAGACGCGCAAGTGTTACTCAAAGCGCTGATTCAAATTGCCTTACAACTCACCCAACTTGAGGCCATCACTGGACGCGACAAACCTACTGTGATTACTTAAGCCTCATCTATCCAAGCTTGCTGTATCGCCTCCAGAATGCGCTCACTACTCTTATTCGGGTCATCATTAAAGTCAGGCAAGGCCATCACCCAAGCGTGTAAATCGGTAAAGCGAATTAATTGCGGGTTAACATCGGGGTGATGGTCCACCAATAACTCAGCGATTTGTTGTACATCGGTCCATTTCATTACGTCTCTCCTTATTGCGATACGTCATATTCGATACTGTAGGCTAGCCCGTGCGCAGCAGCACCATGTTGCCAGCAAAAAAATTTCACCCTTTAGCAATATGGAATGGAATTAATTGCTGTGCAACTAGCCTATAGATGGGAGCATGGATTATACGTTCACTGCCATATCGAATCTGTATCCATGTGTTAAAATAGCGGCGTTTTTTTGTCCTTATATATTAGTCAATTAGAGAAGAGATTATGTTTAGCACTAGTAAAACCTTGAGCGTTGTTGATCCTGAGCTGTGGAAATATGTAGAGAGCGAGCGCGTTCGCCAAGATCAGCATATTGAATTGATTGCTTCGGAGAACTACACCAGCCCAGCGGTGATGCAAGCACAAGGCTCTCAACTGACTAATAAATACGCCGAAGGTTACCCCGGCAAACGCTTTTATGGCGGCTGTGAATTTGTTGACCAAGTGGAACAACTGGCGATAGAGCGAGTTAAACAGTTATACGGCGCAGAGTATGCCAATGTGCAACCGCACTCAGGCTCGCAAGCTAACCAAGCGGTTTATTTCTCTATCTTAAAACCGGGCGATACCGTGATGGGTATGAACCTTGGTCATGGCGGCCACTTAACGCATGGCTCACCCGCCAACCTATCCGGCAAATTATTTAATATCGTGGCCTATGGCCTGAATCAACACGAAGAAATCGATTACGACGAAATGGAGCGCATTGCGGTAGAGGCCAAACCTAAGCTATTGATAGGTGGTGCTTCGGCCTATGCCTTGCGTTTCGATTGGGAACGTATGTCGCACATTGCCAAAAAAGTCGGCGCCTATTTTATGGTGGATATGGCGCACTACTCTGGCCTAATTGCCGGCGGCGTATATCCTAACCCAGTGCCATTTGCCGACTTTGTCACATCAACCACGCATAAGACACTGCGCGGACCCCGTGGCGGCATTATTTTGGCTAAAGCCGAATATGAAAAAATGCTTAATTCCAACGTGTTCCCTAGCCTACAAGGCGGTCCATTGATGCACGTGATTGCCGGCAAAGCGGTAGCTTTCTTAGAAGCCTTGCAGCCGGACTTTAAAGAGTATCAACAACAAGTGGTGGCGAATGCCAAAGTGATGGCAGAAACGCTAGCGCAACGTGGCTTACGCATTATCTCTGGGCGCACCGAGTCGCATGTATTCTTGGTCGATTTGCGTCCCAAAGGCCTGACAGGCAAAGCCGCTGACGCTTTCTTGGGTCAAGCCCATATCACTGTGAATAAGAATGCCATTCCGAATGACCCAGAGAGTCCATTTGTCACATCAGGCATTCGCATCGGCACCCCAGCGATTACTACGCGCGGTTTTAAACAAGCCGAAGCGCAGCAAGTGGCGAATTTGATTGCTGATGTATTGGACAAGCCAGAAGACAGCGCAGTGATCGAGGCCACTAAGCAAAAAGTTCACGCCCTTACCTCACGCTTTCCGGTTTACGGCAGCTAAAATTTTTAGCCATTAGCCAGGCATAGGGCATCAGCGCCAAGTTTTTTAACTGGCGCTTGAGATAAGGAAACCAACCATGAAATGCCCATTTTGCGGTGCTGATGACACCCAAGTAATCGATTCCAGAGTCAATGACGAAGGCGATGAAATTCGTCGCCGCCGTCGGTGTGGCGAATGCGATAAACGCTTTACCACTTACGAGACAGCAGATTTACAGCTGCCACAGGTGGTCAAACAAAATGGCACTCGAGAAGAATTTAAACGCGACAAATTGCGCAGCTCGTTTACCCGCGCCTTACACAAACGGCCGGTACCGACTGAGTATGTGGATCGTGCCATCGAGCATATTGTGCAAAAAATCCTCGCCCGAGGAGAACGCGAAGTCAGCAGCCGCGATTTAGGCGAAATCGTCATGCAAGAATTAAAGCTGATGGACAAAGTGGCTTATATCCGCTTCGCCTCGGTGTATCGTAGTTTTCAGGACGTCGATGACTTTAGTGATGTGATACGCGACCTGGATAAACCCAGCAATATACGCTCTATCAAAGCCCGTTCGAATAAATCTCGCAGCAGCAAATCTTAACCCTGATAAGTGGATAGATGATGTGGAATAGCGCTGATTATCAATATATGTCCTTAGCCCTACAGCTAGCCCAACAAGGCCTGTATAGCACTAGCCCTAACCCTAGAGTGGGTTGTGTGATAGTGCAACATGGACAAGTGATAGGCCGTGGCGCGCATCTGATGGCTGGTCAAGCGCATGCCGAAATTATCGCCTTGCAAGATGCGCAACAGCATCATCCGCATAGCATCAAAGGCGCGACAGTGTATGTCAGCTTAGAACCTTGCAGTCATCATGGCCGCACCCCACCCTGCGCAGACGCGCTGATTGCCGCTGGCGTCGGCCAAGTCATCGCCGCAATGCAAGACCCCAATCCACAAGTCGCTGGACAAGGGCTGGCACGGCTAGCCCAAGCGGGCATAACAACCAGTGTAGGTTTATTAGCTAGCGCCGCCGAGCAATTAAATATCGGTTTTGTGCAGCGTATGCGCACTCAGCGCCCTTGGGTGCGCGTCAAGATTGCCGCCAGCCTAGATGGCAAAACCGCTTTGCACAATGGTCATAGCGCATGGATAAGCAATGCCCATTCGCGGCTAGATGTGCAACACTGGCGCGCCCAATCTTGCGCTATCTTGACTGGCATAGGCACGGTGCAACAAGATAATCCGCGCCTCAATGTGCGAGAAATTGTCACTGCAAGACAGCCGCTCAAAGTGATCTTGGATAGCCAGCTACATATTTCCCCACAAGCGGAAATTCTTAAGTCTGGTAACAGCCTGTTGGTCACAGCGCAAGATTTAGCTGATGCAGCCATGCAAGAGAAAATCCAGACGATTCAAACACAAGCCAAGCAAGCTCAGGCGACGGTCAATTTTATTGCGCTTAGCAACAAACAAAATCAGGATAATCAGCATAATCAAGTCGATTTACTTGCCCTAATGCATCATCTGGCTGAGATAGGCATCAATGAGTTACTGGTCGAAGCCGGCCCCAAGCTGAATGGCGCATTGCTACAAGCAGGCTTGGTGGACGAGCTGATTATTTATCTAGCCCCGCACTTGCTCGGCGGACAAGCGCAACAAATGTTGCAACAAACGGTGTTAGACAATATGCAGGGGCGAGTGCAATTGCAATGGAAAGATGTGCGTCAGTTTGGCGATGATATCCGCCTGATTGCCCGCCCTATTGTTGAAGATGCTGATTGATAGCCACTGCCATTTAGACGCTGCCGAATTTCAGGGCCAACAGCGTGAAATTATTCAACAAGCGCGCCAACACGGTGTTGGCAAAATCGTGGTACCCGCAGTGGACTTGGCCAGCTTTGCCCGCGTTAGCGCATTGGCAGAATACCCAGAATGCGTTTATGCGCTAGGCATACACCCTATGTATGTGATGCAAGCCGAGCTAGCCCATCTGCAAACCTTGGAAATCGCCTTGGCTAAGGCCGACCCCAAGTTGGTGGCGGTGGGTGAAATAGGCTTGGATTATTTTGTCGCAGGCTTGGATAGAGAACGTCAGCAAACGTTTTTTGTGGCGCAATTAAAATTGGCACAACGTTATCAGTTGCCCGTTATCTTGCATGTGCGCCATGCCATTGATGATGTGTTGAAATATTTGCGCCGTTATCCAGTCACAGGCGGTATCGCCCATGCCTATAACGGCAGCCGACAACAAGCCGAGCAATTCATTGAAATGGGATTTAAACTGGGTTTTGGTGGCGCATGCACTTATACCCGCGCCAGCAAGATACGCCGACTAGCCAGCGAGCTGCCTTTGCAGAGCATGGTATTAGAAACAGACGCCCCCGATATTCCTCCTGCTTGGTTAGAAAATGATGAATATAATCGCCCACATGAGCTAGCGAAAATCGCGCAAGTAATCGCTGATTTAAGGGGCATGGATAGCACGCAAGTGGCTGAAATTACAACGAACAATGTATGTCAAGTGCTAGCAAAACTAGCTAAGTTATGCACATCAGCTAAAGTGCTACTTTAACATTTTGAAAAAAGTGTTA
>CAYNLW010000055.1:0-6681 GCA_964398195.1 uncultured Methylophilaceae bacterium
AACACAATCGCTTGTTGGTCGGTATATTCGCGCAACAAGGTCAGCAATTGGCTTTGTTTTTGTTTGCTATCGACCAGATAAATCTGTTGCGTAACATTGTCATTGGTGGCATTGCTGCGCGCCACTTCTATCAGTTTCGGTTGCTGTAAAAAGGCTTCGGAGAGCTTTTTAATTTCATTGGAAAAAGTCGCCGAAAACATTAAATTCTGTCGCTGTTTAGGCAATAGTCCGAGAATGCGCTTGAGATCAGGCATAAAGCCCATATCCAACATACGATCCGCTTCGTCTAACACCAACACTTGTACTTGATTGAGTTGCAAGGTGCGCTGTTCCACATGGTCTAGCAAACGTCCCGGTGTGGCCACCAGAATTTCCACACCACGCATTAGTTGCGGGGTTTGTGTCTTAATATCTACGCCACCAAACACCACACAAGTGCGCAAGCCAGTAAATTCTGCATATTGCTTAATGCTATCTGCCACCTGTATCGCCAACTCGCGGGTTGGCACCAGCACCAAAGCGCGTATCGGATGGCGTGCCGGTGATGCGCTGGTATTGGCGTGTGGCAATAATAATTGCAATAAAGGCAAGGAGAAGGCGGCGGTTTTGCCGGTACCCGTTTGTGCGCCAGCCATTAAATCATGGCCGGCTAACACAGCGGGAATCGCTTCTACTTGGATAGGCGTAGGCTGATCATAGCCCAGCTTTTGCAAGGCTTGCATCAGCGTTGCGTCTAGGTTCAGTGCAGAAAAGTGAGGGGCTTGCATTATTTCTAAATTCACCTGTTGCTAAGATTAAGCAAAACTGCGTCTAGCTTGGCGCGGCTTATCTTTGCCGGCAAAGCGTGAGTCAGATTTTTCAAACGGCGATTTGGCAAAAGCGGGTTTAGCAAAACCTGATGAATTAGCGCTAGATTTGCCAAATGGTTTGCCATTTTTGCCAGCTTTGTGTGGCGCTTGGCCAAATTCTGCTGGCTTATGATCCGCATGGCGTTTGCCAGCAGGCGCTTGTGGCATGGCTGACTTAGCCCATTCATGCGAGCTCAGACTATGATAGCCCTGCACTGGTTCAGCGCTTTTATTGCCATTGCCTTTAGCAAAACCCTGCGCTTGACCTTGGCTTTGACCATGCCCTTGGCCTTGACCATAGCCTTGGCCATGACGCGCTTTGCTGGATTTGTGTGTGCGGTCGTTTCTAGTTTCATTGCGACCACGGCCAGCATTGCGGCCTTCGCCGCGACTTGCGCCAGCAGCTGGGCGTTTAGGTTCTAAACCAGCAATCACGCTAAATTCTAAGCGTTGGCCGGTATATTGTTCAATCTTGCGTATCTGATGTCTTTCCGCGCCGCTGGCGAAAGAGACTGCTACGCCGGTGTTGCCAGCACGGCCAGTACGACCGATACGGTGTACATAGTCTTCGGCAAACTTAGGTAAATCGTAATTGATCACATGGGTAATGCCATGCACATCAATACCACGCGCTGCCACATCAGTGGCTACCAACACCTTCACATCACCATGACGCAATTTGCTTAAGGTGCGATTGCGCGCGCCCTGTGTCATATCGCCATGCAAGGCGGCGGTTTTATGACCCGCCGCGTATAAATCATCTGCCAACAAATCAGCGTGGCGTTTGGTTGAAGTAAATACAATGGCTTGATTCACTTCAGGGGAAATCAATAGATGCTCTAACAAGCGATTCTTGTGGTGCATATCATCGACCAAGTGCAAACGCTGTTCGATATTTTCATGTTTCTGCGTTTGTGGCGTTACTTCAATATATTTAGGTTCACGCAAGATTTGATTAGCGATGCGCTTGATATTGCTATCCAAGGTGGCGCTAAACAACAAGGTCTGGCGCTCGCCCGGCAAGGCCGCACAAATACGCTCAACGTCAGGCATAAAGCCCATGTCCAACATTCTGTCGGCTTCGTCCAAAATCAACATTTGCAAGCGCGACATATCAATACGACCGCGTTCCATATGGTCTAGCAAACGACCTGGGGTAGCGACCAAGATATCTAGCGGTTGCGAAAGCAATTTGTTTTGTAATGGGTAAGGCATACCACCGACGATACTGACGGTGCGTGCCTTAATAAATTTGCCGTATTTTCTGGCGGCTTCATTGACCTGCGCAGCTAATTCACGGGTAGGGGTTAATACTAAAATTCTTGGCCCACGGCTTTTATTGGGGTGTGGGGTAGCTAATAAATTCAGCGCAGGCAGAGTAAACGCGGCAGTTTTGCCGGTACCAGTTTGCGCTGAGGCCAACACATCGTGGCCGTCTAAAATCATCGGAATCGCTTGTGCTTGGACTGGCGTCGCTTGGCTGTAACCAGCGCTAGCAACGGCGCGTAAAATAGATGGATGGAGTTGTAATTGGTCAAAATTGACCGGGTTTGTGGTGGTCATGCAATATCCTTAATCAAACAAAAATAACAGCGCAAGCAGGCATCAATCGTGGCAATCAAGCACAGCAAAAGCTGGACTTGTATCCACAATCATCAGCGCAAACATCGAATTCGGTAAGAAAAAGATATACCGGCGCACGGAGTTCATCACAGCCGCTAACCAGTCTAAAAATGAAAGCCACCTAATTACACGGGCTTTGGAGGGCTAGGGCAAATAACGTCGGTTCGCGCTGGCTAAACAACCCGCCAGCCACAAACAAGAGCCGGCAGTATAGCGATATGTCAGCATATGTCAAAGTAAATAATGTTAATCAGATGTAATTTAAGCCACAGCGACCAAGGTTATCTAAATCAGTTGTGGTAAAATCGCCGCCTTTTGCACAGCCTAGAAGTTGCTAATCCAGCATAGACGGCGGTGCAGTTGAAGTCACTTTAAAACGGAAATCTCATGTCCTCCCCATCTCATATGCCTAGAAATTTAAGAAATATCGCCATTATTGCTCACGTTGACCACGGCAAAACCACCATGGTGGATAAGTTGTTGCAACAATCCGGCACTTTTGCCGCCCACCAAACGGTATCCGAACGCGTGATGGATTCCAATGATTTGGAAAAAGAGCGTGGCATTACGATTTTGGCGAAAAACACCGCAGTTAATTTCGAAGGCACCCATATCAATATCGTGGACACCCCAGGACACGCAGACTTCGGTGGCGAAGTAGAGCGCGTATTGGGCATGGTGGACGGGGTATTGTTATTAGTCGATGCGGTGGAAGGACCGATGCCGCAAACCCGCTTTGTCACTAAGAAAGCCTTGGCGCAAGGCTTAAAACCTATCGTGGTGATTAATAAGGTGGATAGACCGGGCGCGCGCACCGATTGGGTGATCAATCAAACCTTTGATTTATTCGCCAATTTAGGGGCTACTGACGAACAATTAGATTTTCCTGTGGTATTTGCCTCCGCACTAAATGGCTTTGCTACTTTAGATATCAAACAACCTTCTAGCGATATGCGCCCTTTGTTTGAAACTATACTGAAGCATGTAGAGCCGCCTAAAGGCGATAGCCAAGCGCCATTGCAATTGCAAATATCCGCTTTGGATTACTCCAGCTATACCGGCAGACTAGGCGTTGGTCGCATTAGAAACGGCCGCATCAAACCCGGCCAAGTGGTGGTGGTGATGAACGGTGATCAAAGCATAGGCCAAGGTCGTATCAATCAAGTATTAGGTTTTGCCGGCTTAGAGCGTGTGCCAGTGGAGCAAGCGGAAGCGGGCGATATCGTGATTATTTCTGGCCTAGAAGAAATCGGCATAGGCGTTACCATTGCCGATAAAGATAGCCCAGTGGGCTTGCCTCTGATGGCAGTAGATGAGCCAACCTTAACCATGGACTTTATGGTCAATTCCTCACCATTAGCCGGCACCGAGGGCAAGTTTGTTACCAGCCGTCAGATTCGCGATCGTTTGCAAAAAGAATTGCTGGTGAATGTGGCTTTGCGTGTAGAAGATACCAATGACGCCGATGTGTTCCGTGTGTCTGGTCGTGGTGAATTGCACTTGACTATTTTATTAGAGAATATGCGCCGCGAAGGCTTTGAAGTGGCGGTGGGTAAGCCGCGTGTGGTGTATAGAGAAATCGACGGACAGCGTTGTGAGCCCTATGAAATTTTGACTGTGGACGTAGAAGACGACACACAAGGCGCGGTGATGGAAGAATTAGGCCGGCGCCGTGGCGAGTTGCAAAATATGGAATCCGATGGTAATGGTCGTACCCGTTTGGAATACAAAATTCCTGCGCGAGGTTTGATTGGCTTTCAGAGCGAGTTTTTGACCATGACCCGTGGCACTGGCTTGATGGCGCATATCTTTGATGAATATGCAGCAGTGAAACCAGATATGCCGGGACGCCGCAATGGGGTGCTGATATCTGCTGAACATGGTGAAGCGGTGGCATACGCCTTATGGAAGTTGCAAGAGCGTGGTCGTATGTTTGTATCGCCCGGTGAAAAGCTATACGAAGGCATGATTATTGGCATTCATAGCCGTGACAATGACTTAATCGTCAACCCGATTAAGGGCAAGCAACTCACCAATGTGCGTGCTTCTGGAACCGACGAAGCGGTGCGTTTGGTGCCGCCTGTGCAATTAACGCTGGAGTCAGCGGTAGAATTTATCGATGACGATGAATTGGTAGAAATCACCCCTAAGACCATACGCTTGCGCAAACGCCATTTATTGGAACACGAGCGTAAACGCGCCGCTAAAGAGGATTAAGCGCCTTTATCGCCAGCATGGCAGTCGCTACAATAGGGGATAGTTTTTCTCGTTGAAGTATTGTTACGCTGGAGTGATCATGAAAATCTTAGCTAAGCCTGTTCTCGCCGCCTGCCTGCTTATCGCGCTCAGCAGCGCTGCGCAGGCTGACAAGCCACTGCCGGCAGTGAATCCTAATAATGGCATTTACGAAGTGGCAGTCGAGCCTGGCGTAAGTTACGACGATGTGGTGACCAGCTTAAAAGTGATTTCCGAAGGCCTTAACTTTGTTAATCCAGCCAATTTCCCCATAGGCGATCATATGAAGCAGCGCGGCTTAACCCCGCAAGTGCTAGAAACGCGCAGCTTTTGCAATCTAGGCTTAGGCACAGAAATCTTTCTAGACCATCCGGAATTTGTCGTATTCGCGCCATGCCGCATCGGTATTTATACCCGCGATGGGCAATTATATTTAGCCCTAGCCCGACCAACTTATGATTTAAAAAACATAGCCCACCCCACCCCACGCGCCATTCAAGCGGCACAGGAATTGGAAAAGGTGCTGCTAGAAATTATCGCCAAAGCGCGTAAGGGAGAGATTTAAAATCGCTTACACCTGCTTGAATCAGGCTGCTACAGCCGAGCAAACCATCAACAAATCCCGTTTTATCGCTTATGCCGCTTACTGCGCCGATGAAGCTGCTGTGGCGCAAATGTTGCGTGCCGTGGCCGCAAAACATGCCAGCGCCAGCCACTTAGCCTATGCCTATCGAGTGAAAACCAGCAGCGGTGTGATACAGCGCTTTAGCGACGCTGGCGAGCCCTCTGGTACAGCAGGAAAGCCTATCCTGCAATTAATCGAAGGGCGCGATTTAATGAATATTGCCGTTGGGGTAATCCGCTATTACGGCGGCATCAATCTAGGCACTGGCGGCTTGGCCAGAGCTTATGGCGGCACCGCCAAGCTGGCGATAGAGGCGGCTGGGATAGGCGAGTTAATCGAAATGCAACGCATCTATTTGCAACTGCCTTTTAATCAGCTGGATTACTTTAGCCGCGAATGTCAAAAACTAGGTGGCAGTATTATCAGCAAGCAATTTTCTGATGCGGTGGAAGTGGAAGCAGAGCTGCCGCAACAGCATGCGGCAGGCTTGTTACAACGATTTACTGGGCCAGTCTAATAGGCGCTTTAGTGATGGTCGTAAATTAATTTATCGGTGTCAAAGCCCATTTCTTTGGCACGCGCAATCAATTGCTGCTTGATGATGTAGGGCATCTGCGGTGAGCGCGCAATAATCCATAAATAATCCTTGCCGCCTGTCACCATGGCCCATTCATAGTTATTTTTATCCAAGGCAATAATGTTATAAGCGCCATAAAACGGCCAAAAGAAACTCACTTTCAGTCTGCCGATATCCGGTGTTTTAACAAAATAGGCTTTGCCCTCGGCTTGTTCCAATTTATTGGTTTTGATATTTAAACCGCGATTAATCACCTTCATGCCACCATCATCGCGCAAGCTATATTCCGCTGACACTTTATCCAAATCTTTTTGGAAGCTATGGTCAAAGCGCGCGATTTCATACCAAGTGCCTAAATAGCGATTGATATCAAATCCAGTCACCGAAGGGTATTTATCCGCGTCATCGGCAAAGCAATGCAAGCTAATGAATAACAGCACTAGCAATATTTTTTTCATTTCTATACTCCTGTCATTATGTTGAAGACTGATGATGCCAAGGCAACTTTAACTTTTTGCCACCTGCATCAGCGCACTCAGTTCCGATTGGCTTAAAAAGCGCCAGGCGCCAGCGGCTAGGTCATGCGGTAACTGCAAAGGACCGATTTGTGTGCGATGTAGCGCTTCTACGCGGTTTTGCACCGCTGCTAACATACGCTTGACCTGATGATATTTGCCTTGTGCCAGCGTGAGTTGGATTGTGTTGTCGTTAATTTGTTCACAAGCCAATGCAGATAATGCCTGCTGTTCATCATGCAACATCACGCCGTCTAA
>CAYNLW010000056.1:0-6577 GCA_964398195.1 uncultured Methylophilaceae bacterium
TTTTTGTAATATTGGCTAGAGCAATGAAAACCTTTTCAGCAAAAGCACATGAAGTAAGACGTGACTGGTACATCGTTGATGCTACCGATATGGTACTTGGTCGTTTGGCTAGTGCCATCGCGCATCGTCTTCGTGGCAAACATAAAGCAATCTATACCCCTCACGTGGATACTGGTGACTACATCGTGGTCATCAATGCCGACAAAATCAAAGTGACTGGCAACAAAGGTGAGAACAAGCTTTATCACCGTCACTCTGGTTATCCAGGCGGTATTTCCACGACAACATTCGCTAAAATGCAAAATCGTTTCCCAGGCCGTGCCTTGGAAAAAGCAGTTAAGGGTATGTTGCCTAAAGGTCCACTTGGCTATGCCATGTTCCGCAAGATGAAAGTGTATGCTGGCGACAAGCATGACCATGCTGCACAGCAACCAAAACCGCTGGCACTCGATAGCCAAGCATAAGGAAAACATATGATCGGTAAATACAATTACGGTACAGGTCGTCGTAAAGGTTCAGTGGCACGTGTGTTTCTGAAATCTGGCAAAGGCAATATCATCGTCAATGACAAACCTGCTGATGAATATTTCTCACGCGTGACATCACGCATGATTTTGCGTCAACCATTGCTACTCACTAATAACGAAAGCAGTTTCGATATCTTGGTGAATGTGCGTGGTGGTGGTGAGTCTGGACAAGCTGGTGCAGTGCGTCATGGCATTACACGTGCGTTAATTGATTATGATGAAGCATTGAAATCTGCTTTATCCAAAGCTGGTTTTGTAACACGCGATGCGCGTGAAGTTGAGCGTAAAAAAGTTGGCTTACGCAAGGCGCGTCGTCGTAAACAGTTCTCCAAACGTTAATCGTTGGGAAGACAAAAAAGCCGCATCTTGCGGCTTTTTTTATCTATACTTTTAGCCAAATTTTTAGCGTAATACTTTAATCATCAAGTTTGTAGTTGGCTGGTTTACTGGTATTTTGTCAGTGATGTCGTTTGATTGGGAGTAGGTAATGAAAAAAATCAAAGTTGGAATTGTTGGAGGCACAGGCTATACCGGCGTTGAATTGCTACGTTTGCTAGCGCTGCACCCCAATGTTGATTTACATACCATCACCTCTAGAGCCGAAGCAGGCATGGCGGTGAGCGAGCTGTTCCCCAGCTTACGCGGCTTTATTGACTTAAAGTTTTGTGATCCAGCTAAAGCCGATTTAACGCAATGCGATTTGGTATTTTTTGCTACCCCTAATGGCATTGCCATGCAGCAAGCAGAGAAATTGCTGGCCGCCGGCGTCAGAATCATAGACTTGGCCGCTGATTTTAGAATTCAGGACATCAGCGTATGGGAAAAATGGTATGCCATGACCCACGCTTGTCCAGCAGTGGTTAAACAAGCGGTTTATGGCTTGCCAGAAATCAATCGGGCAAAAATTGCCCAAGCGCAAGTGGTGGCTAATCCTGGCTGTTACCCGACTGCAGTGCAGTTAGGCTTTTTGCCGCTATTAAAAGCGGGGGTGATTGATACCGATATGCTGATTGCCGATGCAAAATCTGGGGTTAGCGGCGCCGGTAGGAAAGCGGAAGTGCATGCGCTACTAGCGGAGGCTGCCGATAACTTTAAGGCTTATGCTGCGGGTGGCCATAGACATTTGCCAGAAATCTCGCAGGGTTTGGTGCAGATGGCGGGCAAGCCGGTTGGTTTAACCTTTATTCCTCACCTATTGCCCATGATTAGAGGAATCCACGCTACACTGTATACACAGCTGACCAAGTCAGTCGATGTGCAGCAATTGTTTCAACAGCAATATCAAGACGAATGTTTTGTCGATGTGTTGCCTGCTGGTTCGCACCCCGAGACGCGCACAGTCCGGGGCTCTAATATGTGCCGTATCGCTGTCCATCATCATGCAGATACTAATCGGGTGGTGGTATTATCTGTCATTGATAATTTGGTCAAAGGCGCTGCAGGACAGGCGCTACAAAATATGAATATTATGTTTGGTTGGCAAGAAGCAAGCGGTTTGCAACTTGTTCCATTAGCGCCGTGAACTGAACAATTCAGTTTAGGTCTAGCGCATTGAAGCTTTAATTTTTAACAGGAGTGAGCAAAATGGAAACAGCGGTAGAAATGCAAGATCCATTAGTTTTTACTGATAATGCAGTAAAAAAGGTCAAAGAGTTAATTCAAGAAGAAGGCAGCCCAGATTTGAAACTGCGCGTTTTCGTCACTGGTGGTGGCTGCTCAGGCTTCCAATACGGCTTCACCTTTGAAGATATGGTGAATGACGATGACACCCAAGTGGTACGCGATTCGGTAACGCTATTAATCGACCCTATGAGTTTGCAATATTTGATGGGTGCAGAAATTGACTATCAAGATAGCTTACAAGGTTCCCAATTCGTGATTCGCAACCCTAACGCAAGCACCACTTGCGGCTGTGGTTCTTCGTTCTCCGTGTAATGCGGGGTTATTAAAAAAAGGGGGCTAGGCCCCCTTTTTTATTGCCAGATATTTTTAATCCAATTATTTTCTGTCTGCTAGGGCAACAAAATCGCGTCTTACATTGCCAGTATAAAGCTGTCTAGGTCGTCCAATTTTGGACTCGCTATCGGCAATCATTTCACTCCATTGCGCTACCCAACCAGCAGTGCGCGCCAAGGCGAAAATGGCGGTAAACATTGAATTAGGTATCCCCATGGCGCGCATCACTATGCCAGAATAGAAATCCACATTGGGATATAGTTTTTTACTGACAAAATATTCATCTTCTAGCGCAATTTTCTCTAATTCCATGGCTAACTTAAACATGGGGTCATCCACCAAGCCCAATTCGTTTAATACTTGATGGCAAGTCTCACGCATAATCGAGGCGCGTGGATCCATATTGCGATAGATGCGGTGACCAAAGCCCATCAAACGGAAACTATCGTTTTTGTCTTTGGCGCGCTTGATATACTCACCGATACGCGACACATCGCCTATCTCTTCCAACATATTCAAGGTGGCTTCATTGGCGCCGCCGTGAGCCGGCCCCCATAGCGAAGAGATGCCTGCCGAAATACAGGCAAAAGGGTTGGCGCCACTAGAGCCAGCCAATCTCACCGTCGAGGTGGAGGCGTTTTGCTCATGATCAGCATGTAAAATCAAAATTCGTTCAAACGCTTTAGCCAATACCGGATTAGGTTGATATTCCTCGCATGGTGTTGCAAACATCATATGCAAGAAGTTGGCGGCATAATCCAGTTTATTCTTAGGATAAATAAATGGCTCACCCACATTGAATTTATAGCTCCATGCCGCGATGGTGGGCACTTTAGCCAATAAACGATAGGCGGTAATTTGGCGCATCTTTTCATCTTGAATATTAGAAGATTCACCATAAAACGCGGACATAGAACCCACTACCCCTATCATCACCGCCATAGGGTGAGCATCACGGCGGAAGCCTCTAAACACATTGGTGAGCTGGTCATGCAACATGGTATGTTGATGCACAGTGGTAGAAAAATGATGTTTCTCTTGTTCAGTCGGCAGCTCACCGTTAATCAGCAGATACGCTACCTCCAGAAAATCACAATGCTGAGCTAATTGCTCTATAGGATAACCTCGGTAATACAACAAGCCTTGCTCGCCATCAATATAAGTGATGGCAGAGCTGCAAGAGGCGGTTGAGAGGAAGCCTGGGTCATAAGTAAATATGCCATGTTTACCTAGTGAACGAATGTCAATGACATCAACCCCAAGGTTGCCAGATAAAACTGGCAGCTCTATGGGCGCTTGACCGTTGTCAAAGGTAATGACTGCTTTGCTTGCTTTTTTCATCGTGTATTTGCTTTATTTAATTGGCTGATAGAGATTATCTAGCATAAATCGCGCCAAGAACGCGCTCACCGCTTGCCCCTGTCACACTAGGAAGATTGCTGGGTTTGCCCAGCATTGTTTGTCGCGCCAGCCAAGCAAAGGCATAGGCTTCGACTAAATTGACGGGCACTCCCAATTCATCAGAGACAGCAATTTTCACAGGATGTAGCTTTTGTCGCAAGTTTTGTAGCATGGCAAGATTGTTGGCGCCCCCACCACAAAGATAAACCTCTTGGCAACTTAGCGCGTAAGCTTGAATAGCCTGTGCGATAGTTAGGCAGGTGAATTCTAACAGGGTTGCTTGCACATCTTGTGTGGCCATCTTCAAGCCAGACAATTTCTGTTGTAGCCAATGATGATTAAATAAATCGCGCCCAGTGCTTTTGGGCGCAGCGAGTTGTAAAAATGGCTCATCCAATAAGTTAGCTAGCAACTCAGCATGCACTTGGCCTGTCATCGCCCATGCACCATCAACATCAAAATCTTTTTGCAGATGTTGTTGTATCCATAAATCCATCAATATATTGCCGGGGCCAGAATCAAAGCCTAGCGTAGGCTGATTGGGAATCAACAAGGTGAGATTAGCGATACCGCCAATATTTACTACTACCCTGTGCCGTTGCGGATGGGCAAATAGCGCTTGATGAAAAGCGGGCACCAAGGGAGCGCCTTGACCGCCTGCGGCAATATCGCGTGAGCGAAAGTCGGCCACCACAGTGATACCAGTCAGCTCAGCCAGTAAAGCAGGGTTTTGCAGCTGTAAGGTATAGCCTAACTCTGGTCTATGACGTATGGTTTGTCCATGACAACCAATGGCACAAACCGCCTGCGTATCCAGTGCCGCTTTTGCCAACAAGGCTTGAATCGCTTGCGCATACAGTGTCGATAGCTGGTTAGCTAATATAGCTGCACGCTGTAATTCATTGTCACCGCTATCATGCAAGGCCAAAATTTCTTGTTTGATGGCTGGCGGATAAGCCATATGGCTATTGGCAACTAAACCATTTGCTGGTCCAAATTGACACAACACACAATCTATTCCATCTAGACTGGTGCCTGACATCACGCCAATAAAATATTCTTGGGAGTTTGGAATCTGGGTGCTCATTAAAAATTTTCAGAATGAATAGAATCAGTTTTGCGTTAAAATGCCGGCTTTATTTTTAAGCTAACTAGTTGAAAAACTTGAATTGATGCTAACAGAAAAGCCATGCTGGGTGAAGTTAACTCAGCTAATTTGAGAGTCGATTAGATTGCAAGCTTAATCATATTCAAAGCACAGATGAAGAACGGATAACACCATGACTGCCATTCAAGACGCGCTCGCATTGATTAAACGCGGTAGCGATGAACTTCTGATAGAACAAGAGTTGATTGAAAAGCTTAAGCTAGGCAAACCGCTGCGCGTCAAAGCTGGTTTTGACCCGACCGCACCAGATCTGCATCTTGGTCATACCGTATTACTGAATAAATTGCGCCAGTTTCAAGAACTTGGTCACCATGTATTGTTCTTGATTGGCGACTTCACAGGCATGATAGGGGATCCCACGGGCAAGAGCGCGACACGCCCGCCATTGACCGAGGCGCAAGTGCAAGAAAACGCTAAATCGTATGCCGCACAAGTATTTAAAATCCTTAAGCCTGAGCAAACCGAAGTGGTGTTTAACTCTAAATGGTTGACTGAATTAGGTGCCGCTGGAATGGTTAAGTTGGCAGCTAGTCACACGGTGGCAAGAATGCTAGAGCGCGATGACTTTGATAAACGCTTTAAAAATAATCAGCCTATCGCAATACACGAGTTTCTCTATCCCTTATTGCAAGGCTACGATTCGGTGGCATTAAAAGCCGATATCGAGCTGGGCGGCACCGATCAAAAATTTAATTTATTGATGGGCAGAGAGCTACAAAAGCAAGCCGGCCAGTCGCCGCAATGTATTCTGACTATGCCGCTACTAGAGGGCTTAGATGGGGTGCAAAAGATGTCCAAATCGCTGGGCAACTATATCGGCGTTGCCGAGCCAGCCAATATCATCTTTAGCAAAATCATGTCGATCTCAGATGAATTGATGTGGCGCTATATTGAATTGTTATCGTTTGAAAGTCTTGCCACCATTGCCTCGTGGAAGCAGGCAGTAACCGATGGCGAAAATCCTAGAAATATCAAAGTCCGCTTTGCGCAAGAGATTGTGACGCGTTTTCATGATCAACAAGCAGCACAGCAAGCTTTAAAAGACTTTGATTTGCGCGCCAAAGGCGGTATTCCTGATGAGATAGATGCATTTGAATTGCAATTAACTCAGTCGCAAATAGGGCTGGCGCAGCTGCTGAAACAACTTGGCATGGTAGCCAGCACCTCAGAAGCCATGCGTGCGGTTGAGCAAGGTGGAATTAAAATCGACTCAGAAAAAGTGACGGATAAAAATTTGCAACTTAGCCGCGGGACTAGCTTTGTTGTGCAAGTGGGTAAGAGAAAATTTGCCCGCGTCACACTCAATTAACAAAAATGTAATTACTTTGTAAAAATTGCCTGACGGCTATTGACCGACAGCATGAGTTCTGTAGAATGCGCCCTTTCGTTTTTTACGAATAAGCGCATTACATGGTTTTAAAGCCCTTTTGAGCTTTTCTACTTGACCAAAATCTATAGGTCTGTATAATGCGCGCCTCTCGATTGCTATGCGTAGCGATTGAACTGTTCTTTAACAATCTAACAA
>CAYNLW010000057.1:0-6057 GCA_964398195.1 uncultured Methylophilaceae bacterium
ATAAGCCTAAGTATTATTGCTTGTCTATGTTCCCCTATCCTAGCGGCAGACTGCATATGGGGCATGTACGCAACTACACCATAGGCGATGTGTTGAGTCGCTTTTATCGTATGCGTGGTTTTAATGTGATGCAGCCTATGGGTTGGGATGCGTTTGGTTTGCCAGCGGAGAATGCCGCTTTGCAAAACAAGGTGGCGCCAGCAGCTTGGACCTATAGCAATATCGAGCATATGAAGAAGCAGCTCAAGTCCTTGGGACTGGGCATCGATTGGTCGCGTGAGTTAGCCACTTGCAGTCCTGAGTATTACCGCTGGGAGCAGTGGTTATTTACTGAGCTTTTCAAAAAGGGCTTGGTTTATAAAAAGACGGCGACGGTGAATTGGGATCCGGTGGATCAGACGGTGTTGGCCAATGAGCAGGTCATCGATGGCCGTGGTTGGCGCTCTGGCGCGGTGGTAGAAAAGCGTGATATCCCGCAATACTTTATGAAAATCACCGCTTATGCGGAAGAATTATTAGCCGATTTGGATAAGCTGGACGGCTGGCCTGAGCAGGTCAAAACCATGCAGCGCAATTGGATAGGCAAAAGCTATGGCTGTGAAATCGAGTTTCCCATTGCGGACAGCGAAGCCAAGTTAAAGGTCTATACCACGCGACCAGATACTTTGATGGGCGCGACTTATGTGGCGGTGGCTGCGGAGCACCCGTTAGCTACTTTGGCAGCACAACAAAATCCAGCGCTGCAAGCGTTTATTCAGGAATGCAAAATGGGTAGCGTGGCGGAGGCTGATTTAGCCACTGCTGAGAAGAAAGGCATGAATACTGGCTTGTTTGTGAAACACCCATTAAGCGATGAATTGTTGCCGGTTTGGATTGCCAATTATGTCTTGATTAGCTACGGCGAGGGCGCGGTTATGGCGGTGCCAGCGCATGATGAGCGCGACTTTGCCTTTGCCAATCAGTATCAGTTGCCGATTAAACAGGTGTATCAGCACAAACAAGTGATGGCGCTGGAAAAGGCTTTACAGCAAATCACTATCGCCTATGACCCAGACGATTATGCGCCGCCTAATATGGAAGAAAAAAACCGCCTGATTGAGCAACTGGATAGCATACGATTTGACGCTACAGTTTGGCGCGACTGGTATGCCAGCAAAGATTTAGATGCATTAGTCACCATCAATTCAGGTCGCTTTAATGACTTGAATTACCAACAAGCGTTTGATGCGATTTGCAACGCCTTGGGCAAGGTCAATTTGGGTACCCGCCGTACGCAATATCGTTTGCGTGATTGGGGTATCTCGCGTCAGCGTTATTGGGGCTGTCCTATACCAATTATTCATTGCAGCAAGTGCGGTGAAGTGCCGGTGCCGGCTGAGCAGTTGCCCGTGGTATTGCCAGAAGATGTGGTGATGGATGGCGTGGGCTCACCGATTAAGAAAGACCCTGCGTTTTATCAAACCAGCTGCCCAAGCTGTGGCGCACCAGCCACCCGCGAGACCGATACTATGGATACGTTCTTTGAATCGTCTTGGTATTTTGCTCGCTATGCCAGCCATGATTTTGACCAAGGCATGGTGGATCAACGCGCCAATTATTGGCTGCCAGTTGACCAATATATAGGCGGGATTGAACATGCCATTTTGCATTTGCTGTATGCGCGTTTCTTTAACAAGCTGATGCGCGATGCTGGGCTGATTAACAACGATGAACCATTCACCAATTTGCTGACGCAAGGCATGGTGCTAAAAGATGGCTCTAAGATGAGCAAATCCAAGGGCAATACCGTGGATCCGCAAGAGTTAATCGACCATTACGGCGCAGATACCGCGCGTTTATTTATGATGTTTGCCTCGCCACCTGAGCTTAGTTTGGAGTGGGCGGATAGCGGTGTAGAGGGCGCGCATCGCTTTTTAAGAAGACTATGGAGCTTTGTTTATCAGCATGTGCAAAACGGCATCTGCACCGCCTATGCGGGCCAACAGGAGTTGCCTGAGGGGCTAAAAAATCTGCGTCGCCAACTGCATCAAACCTTACAAAAAGTCAGCGATGACTATGCCCGCCGCCATGCGTTTAATACTGCCATTGCTGCGGTGATGGAGCTGATGAATCACTATGCCAAAGTGACGGGCGAGGATGCGCTGACCCGCGCGGTTCGCCAAGAAGTGTTGCAAAATGTGGTGTTGATGTTGTCGCCTATCGTGCCGCATATTTGTCAGGCCTTGTGGTCTGAGTTGCAGCCCGACAGCCATATCACCGACTGCGCTTGGCCTGAGGCCGATATCAGCGCCTTACAACAAGATGAGCTGAGCTTAGTGGTGCAAGTGAATGGTAAGTTGCGTGGCAATATCACGGTGCCTAGCGAGGCAAGCAATCAACAAGTCGAGCAGTTGGCCTTGGCGCAAGAGTTTGTCAAAAAATTTATTAGCGATGGGCAGACAGTGCGTAAAATCATTGTGGTGCCGAAAAAACTAGTCAATATCGTGGTGGGATAAATCATGCACAACGCCGTTCAACGCTTGGCTTTGCAACAATTCAACTGGCAACAATATGGCCGGCAACTTTTGCTGATCACGCTGATGTTGCTGGTCAGCGCTTGCGGCTTTCATTTGCGCGGCTATGCAAACTTGTCTTTTAAAACCATTTATATCAACCACGCCAATAGTGAATTGGCTCGGGATTTAGTGCGTAGCATCAAAACCACCGGGGTCAAAATCGTGGCCAACCCCGATTCCGCTGATGTGGTGTTAGAAGTGTTAAGAGATTCGCGTTCTAAACGCATTTTGTCTTTGGGTAGTTCGGCTGGTACCAGCACCGGTGCGGTGCGTGAGTTTGAGCTATTCCATGTGGTGTCATTCCGTATCAAAGATCGTGGTAGCAAGGAATGGTTAGAAACCCAACAAATCGAAAACCGTAGAGATTTTTCTTATTCTGATGTGGACGCTTTGGGTAAGGCCTACGAAGAAACCCAACTGTATGACAATATGCGCGAAGACGCGGTGCGCCAGATTGTCAGGGCGTTGGCTGCGCACCAACCGGCAGTCAGCAACCAAGATGAATCTGCCGACAAGAATCCATAATCATGAGCAGAGTGCAAGCCAATCAACTTGCCGCACATTTACAAAAAGGCATCAAGCCTTGCTATGCCTTGGTGGGCGACGAGCCGCTAGCGCTAAAAGAGAGTTTGGACTGTCTGCGCAGCAGCTTGAAACAACAAGGCTATAGCGAGCGCCAAGCATTTAATTGCGACCGTTATTTTGATTGGCAACAGATACAACAATTTTCCCAATCGCAATCGCTGTTTTCCTCACTACGCATTCTCGAATTAACCATTGCCAACGGCAAGCCTGGCGCTGATGGCTGGCCTATGCTGGCGCAACTGGCTAGCCAAGGCTTAGCAGATACGGTGGTGATTGTGATGATGTCGGCCTTGGATTGGCGCGAAACCAAGTCTAATCATTATCAAACGTTTGAAAGCCATAGTGTATTTGTGCCGCTTAATGAGGTGGCGCCGGAACAGTTGCCTGACTGGATTGCAGCGCGTATGGCGCGCCACCAGCAAAGCACAGATGCAGATACCTTGAAGTTTATGGCGCAACAAGTAGAAGGCAATTTATTAGCCGCGCACCAAGAAATCGAAAAGCTCAGTCTGCTGTTTCCAGCCGGCGCCATAGACGGCAATGCGATACGCGCCGCGGTATTAAATGTGTCGCGCTTTGATGAAACGCAACTTAGTGAGGCCATTTTGCAAGGCGACAGCCAGCGCACCGCGCGTATCTTGGCGGGCTTGCAAGAAGAAGGCGTGGCGCCTATCGTGGTGATGAACCCTTTGCTATGGACCTTGCGGCCGATTTATAAAGTGAAACACGCTGAGTCCAAAGGCGTGCCACAAGCCAGTGCGTTCAGTCAAGCCAAATTATTTGGCGAGCGTCAGCAGTTAGCGCGCCTAGCCTTGCAGCGTTTGTCTTTGCGTCAACTGCAGGCCGCTCTGCTAAAGTTGGCTGATATTGATAAAATGATTAAAGGCATTTTGGCCGGAGATGCTTGGTTAGAACTCACCCGTTTAAGTATGGGCTTGGCCAAGCTGGCAGGCAGACGCGCCGCTGGCAAATAATCGTTGTTATCCATATCAATTTTTAGCTAGTTTTATTTTTATATCGTATTCATGACATCAATCTGGAGAGCCGATGGATATCGCTCAATATATGCAAACAGTCGGGGTCAATGCGCGCCATGCTTCGCGCGCTATGGCCACAGCCGATACCCATACTAAAAATCAAGCCTTGCTGTTGATTGCCGAGCTGATTTTGCAGCAGCAACAGGCTATCTTGGCGGCTAATCAACAAGATGTGCAACAGGCCAAAGCCAATGGCTTGGATAGTGCCATGTTGGATAGACTGACACTTAGCGCAAAGGCGGTCGCCACCATGGCTGAAGGCTTGCGCCAAATCGCCGCGCTAGCTGATCCTATAGGCGAAATTCGTGATTTAAAATTCCGTCCTTCTGGCATACAAGTGGGCAAGATGCGCGTTCCTTTGGGCGTGATAGGCATTATTTATGAAGCCAGACCGAATGTGACGGTCGATGCCGCTGGCTTGTGCATCAAGTCAGGCAATGCCACCATTTTGCGTGGCGGTTCCGAGGCCATTCATTGCAATCAAGTATTAGCCAATATCGTGCAACAAGGTTTGCAGCAAGCTGGTCTGCCAGACAGCGCAGTACAGGTGATAGAGACTACCGACAGAGCTGCGGTGGGCGCGCTGATTACCATGAAGCAATATGTCGATGTGATTGTGCCCAGAGGCGGCAAAAGTCTGATTGAACGCATTAGCCATGAAGCCACCATTCCAGTGATTAAGCACTTAGATGGCAACTGCCATGTGTATGTAGATGACGAGGCAGATTTAGACAAGGCGCTGCGTATCGTGGAAAACGCCAAGACGCAACGCTTGGGCACTTGCAATACCGCCGAATCTATATTGGTGGCGCAGGCGATTGCCGCTAAGGCGATTCCATTATTGGGCAAGATGCTGATGGACAAAGGCATACAGATTCGTGGCTGCGCGCAAACGTTGCAATTATTGCCGGGCGCCCAAGCGGCCAGCGAGCAGGATTATTACACGGAATATTTGGACGCCATTATCTCCTGCAAAATCGTCAGCGGATTGGACCAAGCGATACAGCATATCAACCAATATTCCTCGCAACATACTGAGGCCATCATCACGGAAAATTACACTAAAGCGCGACGCTTTTTGCGTGAGGTGGATAGCAGCAGCGTGATGGTCAACGCCTCTACCCGCTTCGCCGATGGCTTTGAATATGGCTTAGGTGCAGAGATAGGCATTTCCACCGACAAGCTGCACGCACGCGGGCCTGTGGGTTTGGAAGGACTAACTTCAGAGAAATATATCGTGCTTGGCGATGGTCAGGTTAGAGCCTAAGGGCAGACCTGTGATGGCAGAGGCCAATAGCGCTATACAGGATATGTCAGCGATAGGCTTGCTAGGCGGCACATTTAATCCTATCCACCTAGGTCATTTACATCTCGCCCAACAAGCCCTGCTACGCCTGCAACTGAGTCAAGTGCGTTTCATTCCCAGCGCCGTTCCAGCGCTTAAACAAAGCCCCACTGTCAGGGGCGAGCATCGTGCCGCTATGGTCAAATTGGCGATTCAAGATCAGCCACAATTTGTTTTGGATCACCGCGAATTACAACGCGGCGGGGTTTCCTATAGTGTCGATACCTTGCGTTCCTTACGCCAAGAACTAGGTGCACAAATCCCTTTAATCTGGCTCATGGGCAGCGACGCTTACGCCAATATCCAACGATGGCATGAATGGTCATGCTTACTCGATCTATGCCACATCGCCGTCATCCAACGCCCCACCAACGCATGCCCACTCAGCCCCGAAGCGCAAGCCCTGTTACAACAACACCAAGTCCAGCAAATATCCCTGCTACACCACACCCCCCACGGCCATATCCTGCTACTAGACATCGCCGCCCCCAATATCTCCTCCACCAACATCCGCCAACGCATCTCACAACAGCAA
>CAYNLW010000058.1:0-5617 GCA_964398195.1 uncultured Methylophilaceae bacterium
TCAATGGCTTGTATGGTTTTAATCACAGAAAATTTCTCTATCGCCTCGAACACCTTGCCGCGCTTGCGCACACCGGCGGTATCAATCAGCGTGTATTGCTTGCCGTTGCGCTGTAAATCTAAATAAATCGAGTCGCGTGTGGTGCCGGGTTGGTCAAATGCGATCACCCGTTCTTCGCCCAGCAAGGCATTGACTAGGGTGGATTTGCCTACATTAGGACGACCGACGATGGCGATTTTGGGCACTTGTTCATCGTCTTGTTGTGCCGCTTCGCTAGCAAAGGGTTCTAGCGCTAATTCGATTAAATCTCTGACACCCTCGCCATGCGCAGAGGAAATGGATAAGGGATCGCCTAGGCCTAATTCGAAAAATTCCGCGCTGGCCATGCCACGTATCAATCCCTCGGTTTTATTCACTGCCAGCAATACCGTGCGCTGCGTTTTACGCAAGCGATTGGCGATTTCGTGGTCTTGTGGGGTCACCCCTTGGCGGCCGTCTAATACAAAAATAATCACATCGGCTTCATCGATGGCTAACAGCGTCTGCTTGGCCATCTCGTGCATAATGCCGTCTTCTGCGGTGGGCTCAAAACCACCGGTATCCACCACCAAATACGGCTTAGACGCCCCTACCCCACGGCCATAATGGCGGTCACGGGTTAAGCCCGGCAAGTCGGCGACTAGCGCGTCGCGTGACTTGGTCAGGCGATTGAATAGCGTGGATTTGCCAACATTGGGGCGCCCAACCAGGACGATGGTAGGTAACATGTTTGTGCCTTGTTATTTGAGGCTGACTGCGAACAGCGTGCCGTTGCGCGATTGACCCAGCAAGGCATTTTTGCTGAGTTGGACTAGTTTAGGCATCACTGCACCACTGCTGGGTTGTGAGCGACCTAGGAAATTGCCGTCTTCACGACTGAGATAATGCAAATAGCCTTCTACATCGCCCACTACGACGGCGGAATCGAGTGCTAATGGCGCAGTAATTGAGCGCTGACGCATATCGCCTTGGCGCCAGAAAGTTTTGCCAGAGGCATAGTCTAGGGCATATACCGAGCTATTTGCGTGCGATACGAAAATCTTGGCGCCATCGGCGTCTAAGCCGGTAAAGCTAGAGATATCGCGATTCCAAATGACTCGCCCACTACCACGTTCCACCGCGGCAATTTTGCCCTGAAACGCCACCGCATACACCAAAGGACCATCGATGACGGGGGAACTGGTGACATCGGCGATACGCTCGATTTCTGTGGTGCCTTTGGGCAAGGCAACCGACACTTCCCATACCGCTTTGCCGTCTTCGGTGCGCAAGGCCACCATTTTGCCACC
Source organism: uncultured Methylophilaceae bacterium (assembly GCA_964398195.1). Classification (GTDB taxonomy): domain Bacteria; phylum Pseudomonadota; class Gammaproteobacteria; order Burkholderiales; family Methylophilaceae; genus RFPI01. Next base: position 1,329 of record CAYNLW010000058.1, read on the forward strand.
GGCAAAGCCTGCATAAGCAAAGCCATCACCCACCGCGACACCGGCGCTACTGCGTATGCTAAGCGCAGGATTGCTACGTTCGTATAACCATTTTTTACTGCCGTCTAATAATGACACGCCATAGATGCGACTATCGCCACAGCGCACCACAGCTAATCGGTCATCGACCACGGGTTGGCTAAGGACTTGGCTGCTTAATTTGGTTTTCCATTGCACTTTGCCATTTAAATCATAGGCCAATAAATAGCCTTTTTCTGTGCCCACCAAGACATGGCCATCGCCCACACCTACCCCGCCGGTCAACATTTCATCGGCTTGCACGCGCCAAACCAGTTGGCCTGTGCTGGCATTCACTTTGACTATCTCGCCTTTGGCACTGGCGGCATAGACAAAGCCGTCTAGCAACATGGGGGTGAAATCAAAATCTTGGCTGGCGCCTATATCTAATTTCCAAAGTTCTTTAGCTACGATGCTAGGTTTTTCGATATCGCTTAGCTCAGACATATCCTTAGGCGCATCACGACCAAATACACGCTCGCTTAAGTCTTCTTTAAGTTGTAGTGCCGAGCCACAAGCGGCAAGCAGTAACGCGAATAGCGTCACTGAGAGAATTCTGAGCATATGCGACTAGCCCCCGAGTGATTCGAGTTTGATGGCGGTGTAACGATAATAGCGACCGCCTTGGTCTAGCTTTTCTAGCGCGGCTTTATAGGCTTTCTTGGCGTCTTCTTGTTTGCCTTGTGCCAAATAAACATCGCCACGCAAATCGTTAAACAAGCCGTCAAACGCTGCGTCATGGCTTTGATCTAGCGTTTTAAGCGCGTCGGCATAGGCTTTGTCTTGCAGTTGCAGACCCGCTAATTGCAACATGGCGATGGCTTGCACCGCAGATTCTTTGGCATTGTCTATCGCCCAAGTCAGTTGCGATTTCGCACTTTTCACATCATTTGCCGTGGCATTCGCCTTGGCCACCGCCACTGCGGCTCGGCCGGCATAGGGAGTAGAAGCGAAGTTTGTCATTAAGTCAGCTGAGATGGCTTTGATTTGCTGCAAGTCTTTTTGCTCTTCGTAGCCCAGTTTGCTGAGCTTTTCAAAGCGCTCTGAGGCCTGCACCGATTGTTTGTATTGATAGTGATTCCATGCCTGATAGCCAAGTATGCCGACTACCACGATGACCAGCGCACTGCTGGCTAGATTGCCGTAGCGTTTCCACCACGCTTTAAAGACTTCTAACTGTTCCTGTTCTTCTAAATCGTATGCCATATTGTCCTGCCTGTTGGTTTAATTTCTCGTTGATTAAATTGACTACTTTTAAAAAATCCCTGCCAGTAAAACTAGCTTTGCTTGTCCGCTTATGCCGCCCGCGCTTGCATTTTATGACCGGGAATGGCGGCTAATAAATTGCGCGTATATTCCTGTTGCGGATTTTGATAAATCTGTTCAACCGCTCCGCTTTCTACTACCTTGCCTTGTTTTAACACCATCATTTCATCGGCAATATGGCGCACGATGCGTAAATCATGGGTGATAAACAAATAACTCAGCGACATTTCTTGTTGCAACTGCTTGAGCAATAACAAAATTTGCGCTTGGATAGACACGTCTAAGGCCGATACCGGCTCATCACACACCACCACGCTAGGCTCTACCACCAAGGCTCTGGCGATGCCTATGCGTTGCCGCTGGCCACCGGAAAACTGGTGGGGATATTTATTCATATCCGCCGCGCTTAAGCCTACTCGCTCTAGCATATGCACTACTTTATCTTGTCTTTGCTGGGCATTGCCCAAGCCATGAATCAACAAGCCCTCTGCCACGATTTCACCTATACGCATTCTGGGATTTAACGAGGCAAATGGGTCTTGGAATATCATTTGCAAAAAGCGTCGCTGCTGGCGTAATTCACGCGCATCTAATTCATTTAAATGGCGCCCTTTAAACCATACATCGCCCGAATCAAGGGGCTGCAATTGTAACAGACAACGCGCCAAAGTAGATTTTCCGCTGCCCGATTCGCCCACCACGGCCAGCGTTTTGCCGTGTTTCAAGCTAAGGCTAACGTTATCCAAAGCGCGTATGGTGCGACTGCCTAAGCCAAAACGGCCGGTGCGCTGGGTATAAAACTTATTCAGGTCTATGCCTTTTAATACGCTATCACTCATTGCACAGCTCCTTTAGCCGCTGGCTGCAACCAGCTATAGTCCATAGGCATTAATGGTTTTTTGCCTGCCGCATCGGGCACGCAATTTAATAAAGCTTGGGTATAGGGGTGTTTGGGTTTGCCCAGCACTTGTTTAACACTGCCTTGCTCGACGATCTCGCCTCTAAACATCACCACCACTTGGTCTGCCACATCAGCGACTACGCCGAAATCGTGGGTAATCAGCAAGATGCCCATATTCATTTGCTGACGCAGTTCATCTAGCAAGTCCAAAATTTGCGCTTGCACCGTCACATCTAGCGCGGTGGTCGGCTCATCGGCGATCAGCATGGCAGGACGACAAGCGATACTCATGGCGATCATCACGCGCTGACGCTGCCCGCCGGATAATTCATCTGGATAGGCATTGGCGCGGTCAGCCGGAATGCCCACTTGGGTCAATAATTCCGCCACTTTATCTTGCAGCACACGACCACGCAGGCCTAGATGCACTTGCAGTGGCTCAGCGATTTGATGGCCTATGGTTAATACCGGATTAAGCGAGGTCATAGGCTCTTGGAATATCATGCCGATTTGGCAGCCACGAATTTGCCGCATTTGCTCGGCGCTTAGTTGCTGTAAATCTTGCCCTTGAAATTCTATCTTGCCGGACAGGCAACTGAGTTGTGGCGACAACAAGCCCATGATGGATAGCGCGGTCAGGCTTTTACCGCTACCCGATTCACCCACCACACACGAGATTTTGCCGGCCTCGACCGCCAAGCTGACATCTTTCACCAACAAGCGCTGCGGCTGTTGTTGTGGGGCAATGGTTAAATGCTGTATTTGCAAAAGCTTGCTCATGGCTGACTTTCAAATAATTGACGGGTTATGCTGGCGCCAGATGCACGCCCATTTATTTCTGTTGCAATAGCTTAAGCGCCTCCGCCCAGCTTACGGTGACTTGTTCAAACTGCCCGGCCATAGGCTTGACGGTCACCTGTTGTTGACGACATTCGTCTTCGCCCAAAATCAAGGCAAAGGGAGCAGCACTGCGGTCGGCTTTTTTCATCTGCGATTTAAAACTACCGCCTTCTGCGTTCATCACGATGGCTAGTCCGGCATCACGCAGTTGTTCGGCTAATTGCAAAGCTTGTTGCTGCGCCACTTCACCGACATTGACCAAATAAGCGTCGGGTTGCTGGCTAGCGCTGACGCCTAATTCTTGCATCAGCAGTATCACCCTCTCCATGCCTATACCAAAGCCGCAGGCTGGCGTGGCATCGCCACCTAATCGCTGTACCAAGCTATCGTAACGGCCGCCACCGGCGATGGTGCCTTGCGCGCCTAGCTTGTCGGTGACAAACTCGAACACGGTGCGGTTGTAATAATCTAAGCCACGCACCAAGCGGTGATTCAGCTGGTATTGAATGCCCAAGCTTTGTAAACCTTGGCATAGACCAGCGAAATGGGACTTCGTTTCATCGCCTAAAAAATCCATTAATTTAGGGGCATTTTCTATCATGCTCTGCATAGTCGGATTTTTGCTATCCAAGATACGCAAGGGATTGCTGTGCAAACGACGCTTAGCGTCGGCGTCTAAGATAGCCTCGTGTTGCGTGAGATAGGCGATCAGCGCCTCACGATACTGCGCCCGCTCCTCCGCATCGCCTATGCTATTCAGATGCAGCGTCACCCCTTGCAAGCCCAAGGCCTGCCATAAGCGAGTAAGCATCACAATCTGTTCGGTATCCACTTCTGGGCCAGCATAGCCAAAAGCTTCTACACCGATTTGATGGAATTGACGCTGGCGCCCTTTTTGCACGTTTTCGTGGCGGAACATGGCGCCGCTATACCATAAGCGCTGCGCGCCGTTATAGGTCAAGCTATGCTCGACCACCGCACGCACACAGCCGGCGGTGCCCTCGGGGCGCAAGGTCAGTGCGTCATCATTGAGCGCGTCGCGCCATGAATACATTTCTTTTTCTACGATATCGGTGTGCTCGCCCACGCTGCGCACAAATAAATCGGTGCTTTCCACTAAAGGCATACGGATATTTTTATAGCCATATTGCGCCAATATGCTTGCCGCAGTGGCTTCTAGCTTGTGCCATAACGGTGTGTGCTCGGGCAACACATCGTAAAAGCC
>CAYNLW010000059.1:0-5427 GCA_964398195.1 uncultured Methylophilaceae bacterium
GTTTTAAACATATTAGCTACTCAGTTGTTCGCTAGTGCGGCCAAAGCGGCGTTCGCGAGATTGATAAAATTGGAAAGCTTGTAACAGCGCGGCCTCGTCAAAATCAGGCCATAAGGTATCAGTAAAATACAGTTCGGTATAAGCCAACTGCCATAACAGGAAATTGCTTACTCTTTGCTCACCGCCTGTGCGGATAAACAAATCGGGCTCAGGTAAATCTTTGCTGCTTAAAAACGGCTGCAAATCTTGTTCGCTAAATTGCAGTTGTTGAATATTGCTGTTGGCCGGTTGCTGCTGTAGCAACTGATTAAACGCTTGCAGGATATCCCAACGCCCGCCGTAATTGGCGGCAATGGTTAAACATAAGCCAGTATTCTGTTGGGTGAGCGATTCTGCCTGTTGAATGGCCTGCTGTAGCGAGGCTTCAAACTGACTGCGGTCACCAATTAACACAAACCTGACATTGTTTTGGTGCAGTTTATTGACTTCTCTTTTTAGCGCTTCCATAAACAAACCCATCAAGAAACTGACTTCGTCTGCAGGTCTGCGCCAATTCTCTGTGCTAAAGGCAAATAGGGTGAGATATTTAACTCCATGTTTAGAGCAGGCTTTGATGATATTTCTCACCGCTTCTAGGCCTTGTTGGTGGCCGGCGATACGCGGTAAAAAACGATTTTTAGCCCAGCGGCCATTGCCATCCATAATCACAGCGATATGCTGAGGAATTGCGGCGATTTCTGGAATGGCGCGGGTTGAGCTAGTAAACATAGCGGGCTTGGCTTTAAACAGCCATTAAATCTGCCTCTTTGACTTGCAACATCTTGTCGATTTCAGCCACATATTTATCAGTCAGCTTTTGAATCTCATCTTGGCTGCGACGCTCATCGTCTTCGCTAATCAGTTTATCTTTTAGCAGCTTTTTCAGCGCATCGTTGCTATCACGACGGATATTACGCACCGCCACTTTGGCGTTTTCGCCTTCGGTTTTCACCACTTTAGTCAAATCGCGGCGGCGCTCCTCGGTCAACATAGGCATAGGCACACGGATCACATCGCCATTGGTAGCAGGGTTTAAACCCAAATCAGAATCGCGAATAGCTTTTTCTACTGGGCCTATCATGCTTTTTTCATAGGGTTGCACATTGATGGTACGCGCATCGCCCAAGGTGACGTTGGCTACCTGATTAACTGGCATTAAAGAACCGTAATAATCCACTTGCACGTGGTCTAACAAACCAGTGTGAGCGCGGCCAGTTCTGACCTTAGCCAAATCATTTTTAAGCGCCTCTAGCGTCTTAAGCATGCGTTGTTCAGAATTTTTCTTTAATTCATCAAGCATATACAACCTCCTTGCAAACTTTAAAAATGCTCAGGCAATGTGTGAGCACTTTGAATATAAACCTATTTAAGATGGATCATTTAAATATGAACAAAAGTCCCTTCATCTTCGCCCATCACCACGCGCAATAATGCGCCTGATTTAAAAATACTAAATACACTAATCGGCATTTTCTGGTCGCGACACAAGGTGAGTGCCGTCGCATCCATCACTTTCAGATTTTTATTAATGGCTTCATCAAAGCTAATGCTGGAATAACGCATGGCTTCTGGATGAGTTTTAGGATCATCGGTGTAAATGCCATCGACTTTAGTGGCTTTTAACACGATATCAGCGCTGATTTCCAAACTGCGCAAAGCAGCCGCGGTGTCGGTGGTAAAAAAGGGATTGCCAGTACCCGCGCCAAAAATTACCACGCGCCCTTCTTCTAAATAGCGTATTGCCTTGCCGCGTATATAGGGCTCGGCCACTTGTTCTATGGTTAAAGCGGATTGTACGCGCGCTACTAAACCGATATGGCGCATAGCATCTTGCAAAGCCAAGGCGTTCATCACTGTGGCTAACATACCCATATAGTCGGCAGTCGCTCTATCCATGCCTTCAGCTGCCGGGGCTACGCCACGGAAGATATTGCCGCCGCCTATCACTACAGCGACTTGCACATTGAGATCTACAACAGATTTGATTTGTTTGGCGATTGCCTGAATCGTGGCGCGGTTAATGCCATAACTATCTTCCCCCATCAATGCCTCACCAGAAAGCTTTAGCAAAATTCGACGGTATTTAGGAGATAGTTTGCTCACATTAAGGCCCCATTTCTTGCAAAAAAACGATGATGGCAAGCTCGCCATCATCGCTATAACAGATATTGATTAAATCAATTAGACTTTAGCCGCTGCAGCAACTTCTGCAGCAAAGTCTGTCACAACTTTCTCTATGCCCTCACCCACCGTGTACATAGTGAATGAAGCCACGCTGGCAGACTTAGATTTTAACAATTGTTCTATGGTTTGTTTATCATCTTTTACAAATGGCTGACTGAGCAAAGTCACTTCTTTTAAGAATTTTTGCACCGTGCCTTCAGCGATTTTTTCTAACATCGCTTCTGGTTTGCCGGCTTCTTTAGCTTTTTCAATCGCCACACGACGCTCAGCGTCGATTAAAGCGGCGTCCACGCCAGAAGCATCTAATGATTTAGGTTTAGCTGCTGCGATATGCATAGCGATATCTTTGGCTAGTGCTTCATCACCGCCCACCACATCAACTAACACACCGATTTTGCCGCCGTGCACATAACTCACCAACTTGCCTTGTGCCTGAATACGCACAAAACGACGTGGGGTGATGTTTTCACCAATCTTGCCGATCAGCTGCGTACGCTTTTCTTCTGCGCTACCGCCGGCTAGGCTTAAGCCAGCCACCGCTTCGATATTGGCAGGGTTATGTTTCTCAACCGCAGCTGCCAATTCGCGCACAAAGCTCAAAAATTCTTCGTTTTTGGCACAGAAGTCGGTTTCTGAATTGACTTCTATCATGGCGCCCACTTTGCCATCGGCGCTGATGCTGACCCCTACTGTGCCCTCAGCGGCCACACGGCCAGCGGCTTTGCTAGCTTTATTACCAAAACGCACACGCAAGATTTCTTCTGCACGTGCCATATCGCCGTCCGCTTCGGATAGCGCTTTTTTACAATCCATCATGGGCGCATCGGTGCGCTCACGCAATTCTTTCACCATTGCTGCTGTAATTTCAGCCATTTCAAACTCCTTTATTTTCCAGTCAGACTGGAACAAAAAATTAGATATAAAAAAAGGGGCAATGCCCCTTTATCGGCATTATTCAGCCGGAACTTCTTCTACCGTTTCTTCGGCACTGGCTTTAACGATTTCGCCAATCGATTGTGCGCGACCTTCTAATACGGCGTCGGCAATGCCACGCGCGTATAAGCGAATAGCACGGCTAGAATCGTCATTGCCGGGAATCACGTAAGTAACGCCTTCTGGCGAATTGTTGGTATCTACCACACCGATGACTGGAATGCCTAACTTACCGGCTTCAGTCACAGCGCCGCTTTCATGGCCAACGTCGATAATGAAAATCGCGTCAGGCAAGCCGCCCATTTCCTTGATACCACCGATAGAACGCGTTAGCTTCTCCACTTCGCGCTTAAAGCCCAATACTTCTTTTTTACCGAATTTTTCCATGCTGCCGTCTTGCAACATTAATTCATAGTCTTGCAGACGCTTGATGGATTGCTTAACTGTTTTGAAATTGGTCAACATACCGCCCAACCAACGATGATTGACATAAGCACAACCAGCGCGTTCAGCTTCTTCACGCACGATATCGCGCGCTTGACGCTTAGTACCTACGAATAGAATGCGGCCTTTATTAGCAGCCAATTGACGCACATATTTCAGCGCATCTTCAAACATAGGTAGGGTTTTTTCTAGGTTAACGATATGAATCTTGTTGCGATCACCGAAAATATATTCGGCCATCTTGGGATTCCAGTAGCGGGTTTGGTGGCCAAAGTGCACACCAGCCTCTAACATTTGACGCATGGTCACTGACATTTGAAACTCCTGTAAGGGTTATAGCTCACATACACTTAGAAACATTCGTAAAACGAACACCCTTCACAAAGTGCATGATTAAATTTGGTGTAACACCAGCATTTATTAAGCTAAAGACTAAATAAATTAAGATGACAAAAACTAAAACTTAAGTTTAAATTTTGACTCTTTACCAACTTGTTTATTGAAAAACTGCAATTTCTTAAAGAAAAATGGCAGCTTCAACAAAAAAGGTCGCCAATAATAGCACAGCAAACTGGCGATTTTCAAGGAAAAACTTATATTTTCATCAGCTTATATTTAGGAAATGAAGTAACACTATGGCAATCACCATTCACGACCAACACGATATCGAAAAAATGCGCATCGCCGGCAAACTGGCCTCTGAAGTACTGGATTATATTACCCCGTTTGTGAAGTCCGGCGTGACCACTGATGAGCTAGATAGGCTATGCCATGACTATATTGTGAATGTACAACAAGCCATTCCAGCGCCGCTGAACTATGCCCCGCCCGGCCACCAACCCTACCCCAAGTCGATATGTACCTCGGTCAATCATCAAATCTGCCATGGTGTTCCGGGTGAAAAAGTGCTGAAAAATGGCGATATCTTGAATATTGATATCACGGTGATTAAAGATGGCTATCACGGTGATACCAGCCGCATGTTTTATCTGGGTGAACCCTCTATACAAGCCAAGCGACTATGTGAAGTGACCTATCAAGCAATGTGGTTAGGTATATTGCAAGTAAAACCGGGCAATACCTTGGGCGATATAGGCTTTGCTATTCAGCAACACGCAGAAAAACACGGCTTTAGCATAGTGGAAGAATTTTGCGGGCATGGCATAGGCAAGAAATTTCATGAGGACCCACAAGTATTGCATTACGGCCGCCCAAGAACTGGCACCAAATTACAGGCCGGCATGATTTTTACCATAGAGCCTATGGTGAATGCTGGCAAACGCCATATTAAACAGCTATCCGATGGCTGGACCATCGTTACCAAAGACCATAGCCTTTCTGCGCAATGGGAACATACCGTATTAGTAACGCCGCAAGGCTTTGAGGTGCTAACAGTATCAGCAGGCACGCCAGCCACCCCTAGTTTCTCGGCTAAATCTTAGAGTTGCCTTAGCCACACCATGTCAGCGCCTCACTCTCAAACTGCAAGCAGCACCTCGGCTTTGATACAACAGTGGCGCAGCCAAGTGCAACAACAGCAAAGTCAGCTCGCCCTAGACTATGCCCAACACCCCCAGCCGGCGCGGCTATTTAAACAGCATTGCCAGTTCCATGATGCGTTGATGCAACAGATTTGGCAGCATTTTATGCCGCAAAGCACGGCCTGCTTGGTGGCGGTGGGCGGTTATGGCCGCAAAGAACTGTACCCCTATTCGGATATCGATATCTTGATTTTGCAATCCACCGTGCATGAGCAAGCGCTATCCGAGCAGCAAGACCAGCAACTGGAGGCCATGATAGGGGCTTGTTGGGATATAGGCTTGGCCA
>CAYNLW010000060.1:0-5186 GCA_964398195.1 uncultured Methylophilaceae bacterium
TAAGCATGTTAAGCATGTTAAGCATGTTAAGCATGTTAAGCATTTAGTTTATTAAGCTAGGATTCTTGGTCAGTCAGCCTTTAAGGAGAAAGAAATGAAAAAATTAAGTTCAGTATTATTCGCCAGCTTGCTCATGTCCGCTGGTATTGCATACGCCGACCATCATGAGATGGGTGAGCATTGCACCAAGCATAGCAAAGTCAGCTTTGAAAAAGCTGACAAAGACAAAGATGGTACTTTGGATAGAGAAGAAGCCAAGCTGGTTTGTGACCATGATTTTGATAGCATGGATACCGACAAAGACGGTACGGTCAGCAAGGCAGAATTAGACGCTTGTGGTATGTCGCCAAAGCACACCAAGATGCACCAAAAACGTGATAAAGAATTTGCTTCTGCCGACAAAGACAACGACGGCACTTTGGACAAAGAGGAAGCCAAGAAATTGAAGAATGTGTATAAAAACTTCGACGCCATTGATGTAGATAAAGATGGCACCGTATCACGCGATGAAGTGCATGAGTTTATGCATCAGCACGGCAAAAACAAAGCTAAAAAGAAATAATTTCTAGCCATTTTTTTGACGCAAAAAAAGTCAGTCAATATAAAAAGGCAAGCGTAAAGCTTGCCTTTTTTGCTATTGCTTATGCGCTTGCCAAAATCTCATCAGCCAGCTGATACACTTGCCGACAATGCCATCTCATCAAGTTTTATGTTTGACTTCAACTTTGCCTTGATCGGCAATAATAACGCTGCTGGTTAAGCCATAAAAAATGCCATGTTCCACCACGCCAGGCATGGCGTTGAGCAAGTCATTTAATTGCGCTTCGTCTAATTTAATCGGGAAGCGCATATCCAACACATAGCAACCATGCGCGCTAATCGCCACATTGTCTTGGCTTTGATTGGGGCGAATATCGCCGCTGGCGCCTAAGGCAAGCAACTGCGCTTTAACCATTTGCCAAGCGTTGGGATTGACTTCGATAGGAATCACAAAATTTTCGCCTATACGGCTGACCAATTTGCTTTTATCCGCCACCACCACAAATTGCTTAGCGCTTTTGGCTAATAATTTCTCCATCACCAAATCCTGACCGCGCCCTTTGAGCAAGGTCAGTTGCGGTGAGATTTCATCAGCCCCATCCACATATAAATCGATTTGGCTCAGCTGTTGCAGGCTAAGCAAAGGCAAGCCGTGATTTTGTGCATTGATAGCGCTAATGGTAGAGCTGGCCACCGCACTAATGCGCAAGCCTTGTTGTTGGCGCTCGGCTAAGGCTTGAATAAAGTAGTTGGCAGTCGAGCCAGTGCCCAAACCGACTATCATGCCATCTTGTACTAATTTGGCCGCTTCTATGGCGACCAGTTGTTTATCATTCATATCAAACTCCTTGCTTCTACTGATTCAGGGGTGGCCTAGATAGTCGTTTGGTGACTAGTCTGTATCTAGGCTGTATCTAAGCTGATGCTGGCTTCACTGTGACACGCTAGTGTGAATTTTAGTGGATTGCGCTAGCTTTGCATTAAAATGCCTGCTCAATCTTAAGTCTATTGCCATGACATTTAAACATATTACTTCACGCGACAATCCCAAATTTAAGCAGCTCAAACGCCTCGCTGACTCCGCTCGCGAGCGCCGCCAAAGTGGCCAGACTTTGCTAGATGGGGTGCATTTGCTAAGCAGTTATATGCAGCAATATGGCGCACCTGAGTTATTGCTGATTGCCGAAGGCGAGAGCAATCGTGAGGTCACCGACTTTATTCAAATGCAGCAAGATTTACCTTGCCTGATGATGCCCGCCTTGATGTTTAGCGAATTATCGCCGGTGGCTAGCCCATCTGGCGTGATGGCGCTGATTAATACGCCTAGCTTGCCTGTGCCAGATGCAGCGCAATTTATATTGCTGTTAGAAGATATTCAAGACCCCGGCAATCTGGGCAGTATGTTGCGCTCAGCCTTGGCCGCACAGGTAGATGCAGTGTATTTATCCACCGGCTGTTGCGATGCCTGGTCGCCCAAAGCTTTGCGCGGCGGGCAGGGGGCGCAGTTATTTTTACCACTGATAGAACGCGCTGATTTGCTGCAAGTGGCAGATCAGTTTACCGGTCAGGTATTCGCCACCAGCATGCAAGGTGACTCGATTTTTTCTACCGATATGCGTGCAGCTTGTGCGCTGGTGATGGGCAATGAGGGGGCAGGCATTTCTGCTGAATTGTTGCAAAAAGCGCATGCCCGCGTGGCTATTCCTATGCAAGCCAATGTCGAGTCATTAAATGTGGCAGCGGCTTGCGCCATCTGTTTATTTGAACGGGTAAGACAGCGCCAATTCGACTAGCAAGGCTAAGCGCTTAATGCAGTCGGGTGGAGTTTTGTGGCGGACTATCGCTAGTAAATAATTGCCGCGCATCGACTGCATCAAACACATAAGCGGCATAGCAAAAATCGCAATGCACAGTGACTTTGCCTTGTTCCTGCAAAATGCTTTCGATTTCTTCGCGCCCTAATAGCCTTAGCATATTGCTGACGCTTTGCGGGCTACAACGACATTCAAAGCAGACTGGGCTGGGGTCAAACAGGCGCACAGTTTCTTGGTGAAATAGCCGTGTTAATAATTGCTCGCTTTCCAGTTGCATCAATTCATCTGACTGCAAGGTATCCGCCAACATGGTGGTGCGTTGCCAAATATCCTCATCTTCTATTTGTGCTGAATCTGCGGACTGGGCGACGTTTGCCTCGCTGTGCTCATATTTTTGTGGCAGCTTTTGCAACAATAAGCCTGCTGCTTGATGTTGGTTGCTGGTCAGCCAAAGCTTGGTTTCTAATTGCGCCGATTGTTGCATATAGTTTTGCAAAATCTCGGCGATACTGTCGCCCACCAAGTCCACGATGCCTTGATAAGTCTGGCCGCCATCTCTGGGGTCTAGGGTGATGGCAAAATGACCATTGCCTATCATTTGTTGGAAAGTTAAACCATCAATATCGCCTTGCCATTTGGCGGTGGCGCGCATTTTTAATGCCGCATTACATTCCACCACCAATAAACTCAACGGCCCTTTGCCTTGAATCTGGAAGCTTAATAAACCTTTATCCAGCTTGACTGTGGCAGTGAGCAGCGCAGCCGCCGCCATCAATTCGCCCAAAGCATGGCGCAGTACTGGCGGGTAGTCATGATGTTGCAGGGCTTGCTGTATGGTGTCAGATAGATGCACGGTATTGCCGCGCACATCGCTATTTTCAAACAGGAATCGGTGCAGTTGGTCAGCTTGTTTCATGGGCTGAATTTTAACATGCTATTTTTTGCATATTTGCTTTTGCTAGCATCTACTGGTCTGACTTTATGCTGGCAAAGTTACGCTGGGCTGCGCGGGGATCAAGGAGAGTTGCCAATGCGCCAATGCCCATTGCCAAATATCCTGTAGCGATGCGCTGGCCAATAAGGCCGGTGGCTGTTGGCCTAGTAACTGCAATACGCGATACAGATTTTGGCTGGCATATTGTGGCGCTATAGCAGGCGCCAAGCTTTGTTTGCTTAATTTTTCGCCCTTGTCATCGACAATCACAGGGATATGGCAATAGCTAGGGGTAGGGTAATTAAGCGATTGCTGCAAAAAAATCTGCCGTGCGGTGGAATCTAATAAATCGTTGCCACGCAGAACATGGGTGACGCCCTGCAAAGCGTCATCCACCACCACCGCCAGTTGATAAGTAAAGATGCCATCTGCTCTGCGCAAAACAAAATCACCTAGTTGCTGCGCCAGCTGTTGCGTTTGATGCCCCATCAACAGGTCATCAAACATGATTACTTGCTCTGGTACTCGAATTCTTAAAGCATGCTGGGCATGGCTTAACTGCAAATCACGACAGTTGCCGGGATAGACCAAGCCGTCTATCCCTCGTTTGACATTTGCGCTGGCGGCAATTTGTTTGCGCGAGCAGCGGCAGGCATAGATTTGCTCTGCTAACTGATGCAGCGCTTGTTGATACAAAGGTAAGCGTTGGCTCTGATAGACAATCTCGCCATCCGCCTGCATCCCATGCGCGGCCAGCTTGTCTATGATGCGCTCGGCCGCATTGGGCATTTGTCTAGGGGTGTCGATATCTTCGATACGCAATAACCAAATACCCGCTTGGCTTTTTACTTGCAGATAGCTGGCTACTGCGGTCATCAATGAACCAAGATGTAAGGGGCCAGTAGGCGAGGGAGCGAAACGCCCGATGATAGGGCTGTTAGCTTGGGCGGGAGCAGGGCTAGCAAGTATTGCGGAATTAGACATGGTGCACAGCCAGCCAACAAAAAATCATACAGCGCATGAGGCTATCTCAATGGATATTAATGCAAAGCCATAGGATAGGGCGGGATATGCCATGACACCAGTTGCCGTCCCAGCAACACCAGCTCGCAATGCAGGCGGTCACCGCCATTGGCGCTGACATCAAAGTCATAGTGGCGCTGTATCAACATACGGCCATTTTGATTGCGTTGTAAGCTCAGTCGGCTGCAGGCCACTGTCTCATCTAATAGTTGCAAAGACACCCGCTGACTCAGTTCATGCCCCAGTTGTATGGCTTGCTCACGCGCCCCTATGCTGTCAAACCACATCAACAGCACACCTATGCAAACAAATAGCAGTGCTAGTTCTAACCACATAAAAAATCCTTTTTTTGTATTGTCGCTGTGCCGATTGGCTATGAGTTTAAACAAAACACCTTGAGTTTAAACAAAACGTCGCTGAGTTTAAACAAAGCTAGGCTTATCGTCATGCCATTGTATGGCATCGCCTGAATTTATTTGTACGCATATCTATGCTTCAGGCTAATTGAATGCACCAAAATAAGGCAAAAAAAACTATTACGCACCAAAACGAGGCAAAAAATTACTGTGCCCTAGCGGATTGCACAGTAAAATCATAGTCATAGCAAATGGCATTGCTTTTGCTTTATCAAGCGCGTGCTTAAGCACATCTAACAATAGTCATAATGTTCTGAGGAGAATTCCACATGGAAACGCAATTATCACCTAGTGATGTGTTATTTGTCTTACTAGGTGCCATTATGGTGCTGGCTATGCACGCTGGTTTTGCCTTTTTAGAGGTAGGCACGGTGCGACGCAAAAACCAAGTCAATGCACTGGTCAAAATCATGGCAGATTTTTCTGTCTCTACCATCGCTTACTTTTTTATCGGTTATT
>CAYNLW010000061.1:0-5137 GCA_964398195.1 uncultured Methylophilaceae bacterium
AAAATCATGGCAGATTTTTCTGTCTCTACCATCGCTTACTTTTTTATCGGTTATTCCTTGGCTTATGGCACAGGTTTTATTCATGCCGCGCCAGAGCTGAACCAGATGAATGGTTATGGCTTGGTGAAATTTTTCTTTTTACTCACTTTCGCCGCTGCGATTCCCGCCATTATTTCCGGTGGCATCGCTGAACGCGCTAAGTTTACTCCGCAGCTAGCCGCCACCTTTTTATTGGTGGGCTTTGTTTATCCGCTGTTTGAAGGGATCGCTTGGAATCAACATTTCGGTGTGCAAGCGTGGTTGCAAGAGGTGTTTGGCGCCGGCTTTCATGACTTTGCCGGCTCGGTGGTGGTGCATGCCATGGGCGGGTGGATTGCCTTGGCAGCTGTGCTGTTATTAGGCTCGCGCCATGGACGTTATGGCAAAGATGGTCGTTTGCACGCTTATCCACCCTCCAATATCCCATTTCTAGCGTTAGGCGCGTGGATACTGACGGTAGGCTGGTTCGGCTTTAATGTGATGTCAGCGCAAAGTATGTCAGGTATCAGCGGCTTGGTGGCAGTGAACTCCTTGATGGCCTTAGTCGGTGGCACTTTGGTGGCGCTGGTGATGGGCAATAACGACCCCGGCTTTGTGCACAACGGCCCGTTAGCTGGCTTAGTGGCAGTTTGTGCCGGCTCAGATGTGATGCACCCCTTGGGCGCATTGATTACCGGCGGTGTGGCAGGCGCCTTATTTGTGTGGGCGTTTACCCTGACACAAAACCGCTTAAAGATAGATGATGTATTAGGCGTATGGCCTTTGCATGGCTTGTGTGGCGCTTGGGGCGGTATTGCGGCGGGCATTTTTGGTCATAGCGCGCTAGGCGGCATGGGTGGGGTCAGTTTGCCAGCACAGATCATCGGCACCTTTCTAGGCGTGGTGATCGCCTTAGTCGGCGGCTTCGTGGTGTATGGCGGCTTAAAACTGCGCAATGGGATTCGTATGGATATTGAAGACGAATATATGGGCGCGGATTTGGCGATACACAAAATCGGCTCTACACCGAATAGCACGGCTAGCGAAGAATAGTTTTTAACAATCGCCTTAAACTAATTCAGGCCTATGATGCAGACTGAGTGGCTGTCTGACTGACATGATAGGCCGATTGAATCTTGCCTTGATGCAAAGCAGTCGCCAGCAAAGCCTGTGTGATGCCCATCTGGGCAAGCTGTTGCAAATCCTGATCACTCCCTACACCCCCTGCGGCCAGCCATTCGCGCTCGGGGTGTAGTGCTTGATAATGGCGGAGCAACGACCAATTCGGGCCGCTTTCTGCGCCCACATGCGACAAGCTCATCAAGATCACGCGCTTAGGCCAATGCTGGCTTTGTTGCAGGATTTCAGCGCAGCCCAATAACGCTGCATTTTTAAAATCTAAGGATAACAACCAATCTCGCTGTGCTATTTGCAGTTGTTCAGCCAGTGCAACAAAGTCGGCTAACTGATTAAAATTTTCACTGCCTATGACAGGCGTAATAGCTGCTGGCAAGGCATGGATTTGCTGCATATGGCGCAAGCCTGCATCTAGCAGAATATGCAGCTGTGCAAACTGCTGATTAATTTGTCTGATGATCTCTAGCTGCGGCGCTTTGCCACGCAGCGCATCTAAATCGGCAATATACAGGCTATCGAATCGGTATAATGTGGCTAAGGCTTGCACCATATCCAAGGCATGGCTAGTAGCACAGAGGGGCGACTGTAGCGCCTGATAGTGTTGTCTATCACCCATGCGTGCATGAACTACTTCACCATCCATCAAATCAATAACGGGGATTATCTTCATTGCGATTATTTGTCTGTGAATTTGTAACCGGTGGGGGATTATACCGTGAGCCATTAGCCGCCTCTTTATTAAACGAAGGCACGCTGATGCGCGATGCGGTACTCAGAGATTTTTCCGCGCTAGCACAAGTGCAACTATGCACATCGCTAGATATGCGTTTACCTAGCCCGACTAGCGCACAATATCCTGCGCTGGAACAAGTGATTCATATCGCTTATGAAGATGATGTTTGGCAACGCTGGCAGGCATTGATGACAGAGGTCGATGCGGTGTTATTGATTGCGCCTGAAAGCGCTGGGGTGTTATTGCGACTGACGCAAATGGTAGAGCAAGCCGGTAAATTGCTATTGGGCTGTTATTCCGGCGCGGTGCAAGTATTTGGCGATAAGTGGCTAAGTTATTTGCACTTGCGCCAGCATCAGATTCCCACGCCAGATACTTATTTGGCTAAAGATTGGCTGCAAGGCGATTTTTATCCCTTATTTGACCACCAGCCCGTGCAATTATGGATAGCAAAGCCTATCGATGGGGCAGGCGGCGAGACCATGTGGATAGCGGATACTGAGCAAATGCGCGAGTGGCTGCCGAGCCATCAACACAGCCACATAGTGCAACCTTGTTTGCCTGGCGATGCGGCCAGTTTTTGTATGCTTTGCTCGCAACAGCGCGCTTGGATTATTAGCGCCAATCGGCAACATCTGGCGCGTCAGCCGCATCAGCTGAAATTAACCGCTTGTGAACTGAATGCCATGCTGCCACATCTGCAAGTATTTGAATTATTAGCCCACCAGATCGTCGTTTCTATGCCAGATTTATGCGGCTATGTGGGCGTCGATGTGCAAATCTATCAACATCAAGGTAGGCTGGTTTATCAAGTGCTAGACGTTAACCCACGCTTAACCACCTCTTATGTAGGACTACATCAGGCCATGCAAATCAATCCAGCCAGCTGTTTGTTAAATATCCATCGCGCAGACTTCGCCATGCCTATGTTTGCCCGCCAACGGGTGATGGTGGATACGCAGAAAGGTTTGTTATGCAATTAAATCGCCAAGGCTGGGTGATGGGTTGGGATATAGGGGGGGCTCATCTCAAAGCCTGCTTAATCGATGCGCAAGGCGCTGTGCAGCAAGGTTGGCAGTTGCCCTGCCCAGTGTGGCAAGGTCTGCCTGTCTTGCAACAAGCGCTGCAAAGCGTGTTGCAACAAGTGCCGACAGCAATGCTTAATCGTCAGCACGCGGTGACCATGACCGCCGAGTTGGTCGATTTGTTTGACGATAGGCAACAAGGGGTAGTACAAATCAGCCAGTTGCTGCATGACCTAATACCGCATTGTCAATTCTTTAGCGCGCAAGGCAATTTTGTCGCTTATGCGCAAGTTGCCCAGCATAGCCAGCAAATCGCCTCGGCCAATTGGCTGGCCAGTGGCCTTTGGCTGGCGCAAAGCCATCGCGATGCTTTATTAATCGATATCGGCAGCACCACCAGCGATTTTATTTTGCTGCTCGATGGCAAAGTGGCCAATACCGGCTTGGACGATGCCAGTCGTTTAAGCAATCACGAGTTGTTGTATAGCGGGGTAGTGCGAACTCCGCTCATGGCGCTGGCGCCAAGCATAGGCTGGGCGGGCAAAAGCACTAATGTGGCGGCAGAATATTTCGCCACCACGGCAGATATTTATCGCTTAACAGGCGAATTGTCAGCGCAAGATGATGTGGCAAAGACTGCCGATGGCAAAGATAAATCCCTGCTGGCCAGTCAGCGACGCATTGCGCGTATGGTGGGGGCGGATCTGTCCAGCCTATCTAGCGCACAGTGCTTGGCCTTGGCGCAAGCCTTTAAAGCGGCGCAGCTACAGTTGTTGCAAGAAAATCTGCATGGTCTAGTGCAGCGCTTAGCCATTCCGACTAGCTTGCCCTTATTGGGCATGGGGGCAGGGCATTTTCTGGTGGCGCAGTTGGCTGAACTTGAGCGGCGCGCCTATGTTCCTGTTAGCAAGCTCATTACTGCGCAACAGCCTGAACTGCAATATCACGCCATGGTATGCTTGCCAGCCTATGCGGTAGCCGCTTTGCTGGCGAAAGAAATATCGCACTAATTTTTTCTGTGATCATCAAAACAGCATGTTAAAACAACTGATTCCTTACCAAGCCGATAGCAGCGCCTTATTCGCCCGCATCAAACATTTGCCGTGGGCGATTTGGCTGGATAGCGGCCATGTTTGTGGCCAAGCTAATACAGACCTAGCTAATGCCGGCGAGGCAAAGCAGGGCAGCGCAGGGCGCTATGACGTGATGGTGGCCGAACCGTTTTGTCGGGTGGGCGCAGATGAGCAGCGCAGTTGGATAGAACAACAAGGCGAGTTGCAGTATTCATCACTAGACCCGTTTGAATTGCTTAAACAGACGCTAGCAGCCTATCCACAGCCACGCTTTGAGTTGCCTTTTGAAGGCGGAGCGGTCGGTTATTTCGCTTATGACTTAGGCCATCGTATAGAGCAATTTTCTGCTAGACAAAGCCCTTGTCCAATTCCAACCATGCAGGTGGGGATTTATGATTGGGCGCTGGTAGTCGATCATCACCTCAAGCAAACTTTTTTGGTCAGCCATCAACAGCACCCAGCGACTGCCCAGCAATGGCCACACTTGCTGCAACTGCTTAGCGCGCCTAGGGCAAGCGCGGCAGAAAATGCCCAGTCATTTAATGTGCATGGCGAAGTGCACAGCAATCTAAGCCCAAGCCAATATGCACAAGCTTTTCAGGCGATACAGCAATATATTCATGCAGGCGATTGCTACCAAGTCAATTTAGCCCAGCGCTTCCGTATTCAAGCCAGCGGTGATGCCTATTCCGCTTATTGCGCCTTGCGTCAGCTAAGTCCGGCGCCTTTTATGGCGATGATGAATTTGGGCACTGCGCAACAGCCTTTGCAGATACTTTCTGCTTCGCCAGAACGCTTTTTGCGGGTGCTAGGCGGCGCAGTGGAAACCCGCCCGATTAAAGGCACCCGCGCCAGATTAGCGCAGCCAGAATTAGACGCGGCGCAAGCAAGTCAACTCAAAAATAGCCGCAAAGACCAAGCAGAAAATCTGATGATAGTGGACTTATTGCGCAATGATTTAGGCAAGGTATGTGAGATTGGTAGCGTGCAAGTGAGCGAATTATTCAAATTAGAGAGCTATGCCAATGTGCACCATTTAGTCAGCACAGTGCGCGGCCAGCTGGCTGCTGGCAAAACCGCCATAGACTTGCTGCGCGCCTGTTTCCCCGGCGGTTCTATCACTGGCGCACCTAAGTTACGCGCCATGCAAA
>CAYNLW010000062.1:0-5051 GCA_964398195.1 uncultured Methylophilaceae bacterium
TTGTTAGATTGTTAAAGAACAGTTCAATCGCTACGCATAGCAATCGAGAGGCGCGTATTATACAGAGCCTTAAGTCTCAGTCAACAGGATTTTCTCGTCAGTAGCGATTATTTTTTATTGCGCAAAATACTGCACAAAAAAAGCCTTACGACTTAACTCAATAAGTCGAAAATCATCGCCGACCACTTGGAATTACATCCGGGAAATCAACTTGAACTCACGTTGTGAGAGTTGGTTGCGGGGGCAGGATTTGAACCTACGACCTTCGGGTTATGAGCCCGACGAGCTGCCAGACTGCTCCACCCCGCGTCCGATACGTTTATCAGAAAACGTGAGGGCGTGAATGTATCAAACAATGCGCCCCACTGTCAATTTAAAAAATGCTAAAACTGCTTTATTTAGCCTGATGGGACAGTATGCGGCGCACTTCAGCCAAATCTTGTTCGGTATCCACCCCTGTGGCGGCGGCGGATTGGCTGACATAAACGCTAATTGGATAGCCGTTGCAAAGCACGCGCAATTGCTCTAGCGACTCGATTTTTTCTAGGTTGGAGTGTGGCAGTTGTGTGTAAAGCTGCAGAAATTCGGCACGATAGGCGTAAATGCCGATATGGCGATAGCCCAGCGTGGGCTCATCAGCATGCGCTTGCGGGTCAAGGCTGGCGCGGGCAAAGGGAATGGCGGCGCGACTGAAATATAAGGCGCGGCTGTGTTGGTCAAGCACCACTTTAACGATATTGGGATTATGCATTTGCGCACTGTCATGAATGGCGTGACAGGCAGTCGCCATCACCGCTTGCTGGTCTTGCCATAGTTGTTGCGCGACTTGCTGTATCAGTTGCGGGTCTATCAAAGGCTCATCGCCTTGCACATTGACCACCAAGGTATCAGGCGCCCATGCCATTTGCTCGACCACTTCAGCGATGCGGTCAGTGCCCGATACATGGTCTGAGCGCGTCATCACAACAGGGATATTGGCCGCTTGCACCACTTGCATAATTTGCGCATGGTCAGTCGCCACCACCACTTCACTGGCGCCACTCTCTATGGCGCGCTGCACCACATGCAATATCATGGGCTGCCCAGCGATATCCAGTAAAGGCTTGCCGGGCAAGCGTTGGCTGGCATAGCGGGCGGGAATAACGACTTTAAATTGTGCTTTCACTGTGGCATCACTTTAAAAATAACCCAGTCATTAAACTACTAGTCCAGCTTAATGGCTTCATCTTCCAACATCACCGGCACCCCATCACGAATGGGATACATCACATGACATGGCTGGCAAATCAGCCCAGATGACTGTTGATTAGTGTTGTGATATTGCAAAGTGCTTTTGCATACTGGGCACACCAGCATAGCGAGTAATTTATTATCCATGATGACCTCGTGCAGTTGGATGAGTAATCGAATCTATCTTAGCCAGCAGCCATTCTACCAATTCTGCTGGCAACACAGCACTGACCGGCAACACCCAAGCCTTGGGCAAAGGCAGTTGGCGACATTTCACCGCGTCTTTTTCGGTCATGATGATGTTGTCTTGCGCGAACTCAGCAAAGTCAGCGGCGACATAAGCATGATGGTCGGCAAAAGCGTGCGGCTTAATTTGCAAGCCATGCGCACGCAATTGCGCAAAGAATCGCTCGGGGTGGCCTATGCCTGCCACCGCATGCACCCGCTTGCCGCTCAGCGCCGACAGGCTTTGTCTGCGTTGCGGCGCATTTAGCGCATACAGCGCCTGCGACTGTAGTTGCATATTGGTCATAGGCAGCGCCAAGGCGGATAACTTAGCCAGCCATGCGCTGGCTGATTCGGCAGATGGCTGACCATTCACCACCAAATAATCAGCACAAGCCAAGCGCGCTGGCTTTTCGCGCAAAGGGCCAGCCGGTAATAAATAACCATTGCCTAAGCCGCGCGCGCCATCAAACAAAACAATCTCGATATCACGCGCCAGCGCATAGTGTTGCAAGCCATCATCACAAATAATTAGCTGGGTGTGCGGCTGTTGCGCCAATAGCTGTTGCCCCACATAGCCGCGATTGCGCCCTACCCACACTGGGCAAGTCAGCTGCTGCACCAATAGCAAGGCTTCGTCGCCCACGTCGGCGGCGCTCATATTGCCATCGACTGGGCTAGCGAATTTTTTATGCTTAGCCAAGGCGCCGCCATAGCCGCTGGCCAGCACTGCCACCTGCAGTCCCTGCGCCATCAGCGCTTGTGCGAGATACACCACCAAAGGGGTTTTGCCAGTGCCGCCCACAGTCAAATTGCCGACCACGATGACAGGCACATTTAAGCGTGTGCTAGCGAATAATTGATGGCGGTAACAGAAATAGCGCAACTTAAGCAGCACGGCGAATAAGCCGGCCAATAGGCGCAGGATTAGCGGTGGGGTTTGCGGGCGATACCAGATAGATTGCAGCCACTCGCGCATCAGCGTTTAGCCTTGTTGGAATTGCTTTTGATACAGCTTGGCGTAGTGGCCTTTGCGTTGCAACAGCTCAGCATGATTGCCTTGCTCAACGATAGTGCCCTTTTCCATCACGATAATGCGGTCAGCGTTTTCTATCGTAGATAAGCGGTGCGCAATCACGATGCTAGTGCGCCCTTGCATTAACTGATCTAAGGCCGCTTGCACGTGTCGCTCAGATTCGGTATCCAAAGCCGAGGTGGCTTCATCTAATAATAAGATAGGCGCATCTTTCAAAATCGCCCGCGCAATTGCCAAGCGCTGGCGCTGTCCGCCTGACAAGCGCACCCCGCGATCGCCTATCATGGTATGCAAGCCGTCCGGCAATTCCTCGATAAACTCCCAAGCGTGCGCCGCCTTGGCCGCCTCTATTACCTGCTGTTGGGTGCAAGCGCGCAAGCTGCCATAGGCAATATTATTCAGCACCGTATCATTAAATAGCACGATATCCTGACTCACCAAAGCGAATTGCTGACGCAGACTATGCAGACTAAATTCGCGCGTATCTACTCCATCAATCAGAATCTGCCCTTCTTGATAATGATAAAAACGTGGCAATAAATTCACCATAGTCGTTTTACCACCGCCAGAACGCCCCACCAAGGCCAGCTTCTCACCCGGTGCAATATTAAAGCTCAGTTGATTCAGCGCATTATTTTTAGCGCTAGGGTAACGCAACATCACCTCACGAAATTCGATATGCCCTTTGACCTTGCCAAATTCACGCTGGCCATCATCTATCTCAGGCTGCTCGTCGATTAACGCAAATACACTATTGGCCGCCGCCAAGCCCTGCTGCAAATCCTCATTGATGCTGGTCATACTTTTGATCGGTGCGATTAACATCAGCAAAGCGCCGATAAAAGCGGCAAACTCGCCAGCGGTAAATTTGCCTACCGAATAAAACACCACCAAGCTCAGCGCCACTGCTGCCAAAATCTCAATCACCATGCTATTCGAGCCAGAGATACGCGCCAAGCGGGTTTGAAAACGGCGGTTAGCGGCAGCCACCGCGCTAAAGCGGCTCATTTCATAGTCTTTGCCACTAAAAATTTTTACGATACGCTGACCAGAAATGGCTTCTTCACAGACTTGCGTCATATCGCCCATGGTCTGCTGCACATTCTTGCCCACCTCACGCAATCTCGGCGTCATGGCTTTTAAGTAATAGCCCATCATAGGCGCCACCGCTAAAAAGATTAAGGTCAGCGCCCAATCCAAATACAGCATATAGCCGACCACACCAATAATAGTAAAGGTATCGCGCACCCCAGACACCGCCACATTGGTAGCGGCCTTAGAGATTTGCTCGGTGTCATAAGTGATTTTAGAGCTGACATTGCCCACTGAATTGGCGTCAAAGAAACTCACCGGCAGCGTCATCAGCTTGCCAAACGAATGCAAGCGCAAGGCCTCCACCACGCGGCGCGACACATAACGCATAGAAAAGCTAGAGATAAACCCAGCCAGCGAGCGCACCAACATCAGGCCAAATAAGATAAACGGCAGGGTATGAAACTGAGTGGCATCACGCTTAACAAAGCCCTCATCGGTGACCAAGCGTATGGTGGCTAAGAAGCCAGTATTGGTAGCGGATAACACCAATAAAGAAACAATACTTAAAGTAAACACCTTCCAGTGTTTAGCGGAATAACTGAGTAAACGCAGATACACGCGCACCGCAGAAGTCTCTGCTGCTTGGGTGCCGACCGGATGAAGCTGAGAGGGTTTAGCCATGAATTGACGTGAATAACATGAGTTGAAGTAAATGGATTAGCAGAATAAAAACTGCCCCAGCAATGGGGCATTAGCGATTATTCAACATCCTGTTGTGTGGCAAAAGTAATGTGCGTATAACCCGCCTGACGCGCCGCTTCCATGACATTAATCACCGACTGATGGGTGGTTTTGGCATCGGCGCTAATCACAATCACCGGATCTTTGCCGCCCGCCACCGCCTGTTGCAAGGCAGCCATAATACCGGATAAATCAGGTTTGGCGACTGGCGTTTTTTCCACCACCATATGCCCATTGGCATCAATACCGACGTTAATCATCACCGGCTTTTGCTCTACAGGGTTAGCGTCCGCCGCTGGCAAATTGATTTGCAACTCGCTCATACGCGAGAAAGTCGCGTTCACCACCAAGAAGATGATAATCACCAACAACACATCAATCAGCGGTACCAGATTGATTTCTAAATCTTCGTCTTTACGACCACGTCTGAAATTCATTATTTGCGCTCGCCATGCATAAATTCAACCAATGCCACCGCCTGTTGCTCAATCTCCACCACCAAGCCATCGACTTTGCCACGGAAATAGCGATAACAAATCATGGCCGGCACCGCCACCACGATACCCGCAGCCGTATTGTAAAGCGCTACCGAAATCCCTTTAGCAAACTGCGCCACATCATGGCCAGAACCCGCCGCATTAAAGGCACCGAATAATTCCACCATCCCGATTACCGTACCCAACAAACCCAACAATGGGCTCACCGTCGCGATAGTACCTAGCGTAGTCAGATTCTTTTCTAATTTATGCGCCACCGCACGGCCGGTTTCTTCAATCGCCTCACG
>CAYNLW010000063.1:0-5046 GCA_964398195.1 uncultured Methylophilaceae bacterium
TTTTAGCTGGACTGCTTTGGATTGGATTGGAGTGTGAAAAATATTTTATGGTGCCCGGGGCCGGAATCGAACCGGCACGGCCGTGAAGCCGAGAGATTTTAAGTCTCTTGTGTCTACCAATTTCACCACCCGGGCTAGATGGGTGGAGGCGCGAGCCGGAGTCGAACCGGCCTAAACGGCTTTGCAGGCCGCGGCATAACCGCTTTGCTATCGCGCCATACCTCAGATGAGGTGTAAGTTAAAAAGGGAAAGCGCGAAGCTTTCCCTTTTTGGTAACCTGGAGCGGGAAACGAGTCTCGAACTCGCGACCTCAACCTTGGCAAGGTTGCGCTCTACCAACTGAGCTATTCCCGCGTCAAAGAAAGCGTGCATTTTAAAGATTTTCGGCTTGCTGTCAAGCATTCTCAGCGCTTAAAGGCTGGCTATTTAATGTCCACGCAAGGTGGGCAAAGCAGCTTTTAGGTAATAAGCCATTGACAGCAAAGTTAAAAAGGCAGCGATCAAAATTAAAACATGACCGACCAAATGAATATTTATTCCCAACAAGGGCATGTCATACAGTAAAAAAGGAATCGCTATCATCTGTGCGATAGTTTTTAATTTGCCTACCATCGCCACCGCTACACTACTAGACTTGCCTAGACCGGCCATCCACTCGCGTAATGCGCTGATGGCAATCTCGCGGCCGATAATAATAAAGGCGATTACTGCCCCTACTCTATCCAACTCAACTAACAAAATCAGCGCCACTGTGACCATCAGTTTGTCTGCCACAGGGTCAAGGAAAGCCCCAAAATTTGAAGTTTGTTGTAAGCGTCTGGCGAGATAACCATCTAGCCAATCGGTGATGCTGGCTAAGACAAAAATCACCGTGGCCAATAGATTAATTTGATATTGACTGAGTAAAGGTTGGATATAAAACAGCAATACAAAAAAGGGGATAAAAACGATGCGTCCTACGGTAAGCGTGTTGGGCCAATTCCAATTCATTTAGTGCAGTTCCTGATAAATTTTTTCTGCCAACATTTGGCTGATACCCTCGACTTGGGCAAGTTCGTCAATACTAGCATTTTTTACCCCCTGCAGTCCGCCAAAGCGCAATAACAAACTCTTGCGCCGCTTGGCGCCTATCCCGGCAATCTCTTGCAAGCTGGACTGCATTCTGCTTTTGCCGCGCTTGGCTCTATGGCCTGTGATGGCAAAGCGGTGCGCTTCGTCACGGATTTGCTGCAACAAATGCAGGCCGGGATTATCTTTGGCTAAGCTAACCGGCTGATTGTTTTCGGGGAAAAACATCTGCTCTAAACCGGGTTTGCGCTCTTCGCCTTTGGCGATGCCGACCAAGATAATATCCACCAAGCCTATCTCTTGCATCACCTCGTGTGCCACGCCAAGTTGTCCTTTGCCACCGTCGATAAATACCAAGTCGGGGATTTTGCCCTCGCCGGCAGCGATTTTCTTATAGCGTCGCGTTAATACTTCGCGCATCGCAGCGTAATCGTCGCCTGGGGTGATGTCAGTAATGTTATAACGGCGATATTCCTGTGCGCGCATATCGCCTTTATCGAATACCACACAAGACGCGATGGTCGCCTCGCCCATCATATGGCTGATATCAAAACACTCAATGCGTTCTACTGAATCTGGCAATGACAACGCTTCGCGTAACGCCATTAAGCGATGTTGCTGATTGCTTTGTTGTGCCAGACTTTGCTTTAGCGCTAATTCGGCATTGGTTTCTGCCATCTTTAACCACACCCGCTTATCGCCGATGACTTTGCTATTGATGCGTATCTTTCTGCCGGCTTGCTCGGATAACCAATCTTGCAAATCTTCGCTTTCGATACTCACCCCAACGACGATTAAAGGCGGGGTGTTTTGCGCGCTGTAATGCTGTTGAATAAAGGCGCGCAGAATATCCGCAGTATTTTCTTGTTCGGCATTCTTAGGAAAAAAGCTTTTATCACCAAGATGACGCCCGCCACGCACCATCACCAGATTGACGCAGTGCTGCCCTTGCAATTCGGCACAGGCAATCACATCGGCATCGTCCACCGCAAAATCACTGACAAACTGTTTGGCCTGCACTTGCCGCAGGCTTTGCATGCGATCGCGATAAATGGCGGCTAACTCATATTCCTGTTGTTCTGCCGCGGCCATCATTTTGCTGCCCAACTCATCCATAATCTGCTGCTCGCGGCCTTGCAAGAACATCACTGCGTGTTGCACATCTTGCGCGTAGTCCTGCTCCGAGATGAAATCCACACAAGGCGCGGTGCAACGTTCAATCTGATATTGCAAACAAGGACGGGTGCGGTTGGCAAACACCGAGTTTTCGCAGGTGCGCAACTTAAACACCTTTTGTAATAACTGTATGCTCTCGCGCACCGCTACTGCATTAGGGAAAGGGCCGAAATACTGATGTTGCTTTTTTTGCGTACCGCGATGAAACGCCAATCTAGGGAAATCATCAGCGGTGATGCTGATATAAGGATAGGACTTATCATCGCGGAATAGCACGTTATAGCGCGGCATAAAGCGCTTAATTAAATTATTCTCTAATAGCAAAGCCTCTGCTTCAGAGTGCGTGACGGTGGTTTCAATATTGGCAATCTGCCCCACCATCATGCGAGTACGCGGACTGGGCAAATTTTTATTGAAATAGGACGCTACCCGTTTCTTTAAATCTTTTGCCTTGCCCACATAAATCACCTCCTCTGCCGCGTTCAGCATGCGATACACGCCGGGCAGATGAGGTAGATTTTTTAAAAATGCTTTGGGATCAAATACTGACAAGCTATTCGTCCAACAACTTTCCAGCGATAGCCCAATCCTCGTATGCCACTTCGTCAAACGTGATATAGGTGTAACTGGCTGGCTTATGCGCCACCTTGGCCATGGTATCGGTGACCTGTTTGGCGATTTCGGCTTTTTGCTCGCGGCTTAATGCGCCAGCGTGTTTGATATTGATATAAGGCATGATAGTTCTCCTGTAAAAATTAATTTAACCAATTACCTAGACAAAATTGCGCCAGCCTCAGCACTACCCCCAACGCTTGCATACAAGCACTTTTTCTAGCCTGCCGCATGATGATGCGGTGGCTGTCCAGCCAATAACTCCGGCTGCAACACAATATACTGAATGGCAAATTGACTGCGCAATTCGCTTTGCAAACGCGCCAACAACTCAGGCCACTGCTGCATATCAGCAATTTTAATATGCGCGGTCAAAGCTATATGTTCGGCAGAAATCGCCCATACTTTTACCTCGTGCACATCAGCCACGCCAGCCACCGTGCGCATATAAGCCATTATCTCTGGCTGCTGTAAATGGTGCGGCACCGCTTCCATTAACACATGCCAACCTTCGCGCAATAGTCTTACACTAGCAACGCAAATCAGCAGCACGATAAATACCGACAGCCAAGCATCGATTGCCAACCAGCCTGTCAGATAGATAACTGCGCCGGATAAAAGTGCTGCCAAAGAGCCAAGTAAATCACCTAGCACATGCAAAAAAGCCGCACGTTGATTGATATTGCTATGTCCTGCGCTAGCGCGGTGCAGATACCATGCCACATACAGATTAATCAACAATCCAAGCAAGGCAATCAGCATCATCTCGCCCGCCAAAATAGGCTGCGGTTGCTGCAAGCGCTGCCAAGCTTCATACAGAATGACGCTGACCACCAATAGCATGGCGGCGGCATTCAGCATGGCGACTAATACCTCGGCACGCAAATAACCAAAATTATGCCGACTGGTATGTGGGCGTCGTGCAAACCAATTAGCCAAGCAGGCCAAACCTAGCGCTGCACTATCGGAAAACATATGGCTAGCATCGCCTAACAAGGCTAAGGAGCCGGTCAACCAGCCACCTAGCGCTTCTACTACGGCGAAGATAAGGGTCAGTACAAAAGGCAGCAGCAAAGCCGAGCCATGATGGGTATGAAAATCATGATGATGGTGATGCAGATCTGCGTGGGAGTGTGCGGAAGTATTCATAGCAGTAATGCTAGCCGATAGTGCTAAGCCCTGACAATATTGCGCCACAGTTTTCTTGCAATATGCCTGCTTTATCACTCAAGCTTTGCCCTAGCCATAGCGCTAGCCCAGCCATGCCCCTATAATGGCGCACTATGTTAAGTTACCGACACGCCTTTCATGCGGGCAATCATGCCGATGTGCTTAAGCACTTTGTATTAATGCAAGTGCTGGCCTATATGGTGCAAAAAGATAAACCCTTGTGGTATTTAGAATCTCATGCTGGCGCCGGCATGTACGCGCTGCAACACGGCTTTGCCAGCCAAAACGCGGAATATCAAAGCGGCATAGGCAAGTTATGGCAACGCCACGATTTACCGGAAGACTTGGCCAACTATGTCAACTTCGTCAAAAGCCTGAATCGCCCGTCCAACCCCAAACAAGCCGAACTCAATTATTACCCCGGCTCGCCCTACTGCGCCAAGGCCTTGATGCGGGACTGCGACAAAATGCGTTTGTTTGAATTGCATAGCAGCGACTTCGCCATCCTTAAAAAACACTTTGCCCAACAAAAACAAGTGATGTGTGAATTGCGCGACGGCTTTGTCGCGCTTAAGGCTTTATTGCCGCCGGCTTGCCGCCGCGCGCTAACGCTGATTGACCCGCCGTATGAGGTGAAACAAGACTATCAACAAGTGGTGAAGGTGATGCAAGCCTGTTTAGAGCGCTTTGCTACTGGCAGCTACATTATTTGGTATCCCATGCTGTCCCGCAAAGAACCGCAGCATATGGTGCAACAACTAATTGAGCTTGGTCAGCACAGTTGGCTGCACGTTAGCTTGCAAGTGCAGCACCCTGACCCTTCTGGCTTTGGTATGTTTGGTAGCGGCTTGGTGGTGATTAATCCGCCTTGGACGCTGCCGAATATCTTGCAAAACGTCATGCCCTATCTAGCAGAAAGCTTGGCCTTAGACGACGGTGCGCAATATCAACTTGAGCACCATATCGCCTAAAGCCCATCACCCCGCCACAATCCCTATCACCTTTTTATGCTGAGAATCA
>CAYNLW010000064.1:0-4861 GCA_964398195.1 uncultured Methylophilaceae bacterium
CGCCCAGCGCCAAAGTTAAATAGGGTGGGTGGTCTTTTTCGGCAAAACCAAATTTTGTGATGTAGTTTTGCGCATAGTCCACGCCTATGGAATTGAGCAGACGAATCGACACCATGTTTTTCGATTTAGTCAGCGCTGTACGCAAGCGCATAGGACCTTCGTATTTGCCATCGAAATTGCGCGGATTCCAATCTTCGCCACTGCCGGTTAAATGCGCGCTAAACGAGATAGGCTCGTCTTCAATCACGCTGGCAGGGCTGTAGCCTTTTTCTAATGCAGCGGAATAAATAAAGGGTTTAAAGCTGGAACCGGGTTGGCGCCAGGCTTGCGTCACATGATTGAATTTATTTTGATTAAAGTTGAAACCGCCTACCAAGGCGCGTATTGCGCCATCTTCGGCGTCCAAGGCGACGATAGCTGACTCTACTTGAGGAAGTTGAGTGATTTTCCAACTGCTATCCGTTTGCACAATACGGATAACGGAGCCGGGACGCAGCCTGAGTTTATTGGATAGTTTGCTGTTATCTTTAGTATTCAGTTGTGCTTGAACTAAGGCAAGGCCACTGCCAGTAATTTTAATATCCTCACCAGCCGCGCTGCGCACTTGCACAAAGTCCTTGGCTAATTTAGTAACAACCGCAGGAATCAAGCCACTGATGGCTTCCAACTCATCTAGCGTTTGCTCAATATTTTTATTGGCATCTGCGCCAGCTAAATCCTTTTCTGCCATTTGTTTCTCAGGCCCACGAAAACCATGGCGCTGTTCGTAGTCCAACACGCCTTGCATCAGTGCTTTATTGGCAGCTTGTTGGTCGGCTTTTAAAACAGTGGTGTAAACATTCATGCCACTGCTATAAATATTTTCTTTATAGCGGTCAAACATCACTTGGCGCACCATTTCACCGACATAATCAGCAGCGAACTCTCGCGTTTCGCGCGCTGATTTAAAGTGTAAAGGGGTGTCCAAGGCCTGTTGATATTGCTCCTCAGTAATAAATTTGTAGCGCTTCATATTGGCCAATACTTGGCGTTGGCGCGAGATGGCACGTTTGGGATACAAGAACGGATTGTAGTTTGATGGCGCTTTGGGAAGCCCGGCCAACACGGCAATTTCAGCTAAGTTGAGTTTATTTAGCGGCTTACCAAAATAAATTTGCGCGGCTGCGGAAAAGCCATAAGAGCGTTGGCCTAAAAAGATTTGATTGATATATAGCTCAAGGATTTGTTCTTTGCTCAAGCTATGTTCGATTTTGATGGCTAGTAGCGCTTCATTGATTTTGCGTTTAAAACTTCTTTCATTGGATAAATAAAAATTGCGTGCCACTTGCATAGTGATGGTGCTAGCACCTTCTTTTGAGCCACCTAAAATATTGTTGATGGCGGCGCGTAAAATGCCTTTGGTATCTACCCCGCCATGCTTGTAAAAGCGCACATCTTCGATCGCCAAAATAGCATTTTGCATATCTTTAGGGGTGTCGCTAATCTTTATAAAGTCGCGTCTTTCTTCGCCATATTCAGCCAGTAAATAATTATCTGCCGACCATACTCTTAGCGGTTGTTTGGGGCGGTAATTGGTTAACGCATCCAGCGAGGGTAACTCAGGGTAGATTAACGCGGCTGCCAGACTGACTAGGGCGGTGGAGATCAATAACACGCTCACCACAATCATAGAAAAATTAAGTAATAGTCGTTTGGATGACATCTGGCAGTCCCGAGCTGAAAAATGATAGCCATTATAATTGGCTAAGCATATTGGCATAAGGGGCTTATCTGACTTTTATATGGCTTTGCCTTAAAATAGCGAATATTCAATGCATCGAGGTCTTACAGTGACAAATATTATTTTTGTTGGCTTAATGGGTGCCGGTAAAACTACCGTGGGTAGAACATTGGCCAAAAACCTAAAAAAGACCTTTTTGGATACCGACCTTGAGATTGAAAAAAGAACTGGCGTCAAAATTCCTGTGATCTTTGAAATGGAAGGTGAAGCAGGATTTAGAAAACGTGAAAGCACGGTGTTAGATGAATTAAGCCAGCGCGACAATGTAGTGCTGGCAACTGGCGGTGGCGCAGTATTAGATGAGCACAATCGCGCCCTAATGAAACAGCGTGGCGTAGTGGTGTATCTGCGCGCCGATATTCATGACTTATATATGCGTACCCGCAACGATAGAAATCGGCCGCTGTTGCAAACCGCTGATCCGCAACAAAAGTTGCGCGAACTGTTCGAAATACGCGATCCCTTATACCAGCAAGTGGCGGATATTGTGGTGGATACTGGCAATCAGCCGGTGGCCAATATCGTTAATAAAATACAAAAGCTAATAGCTAACTTATTATCACAGAAAGAGACCGATACCAGCTTATGAGTCATGCGATACAAACCCTACAAGTCGATTTGGGCGAACGCAGTTATCCCATTCATATTGGCCGTCAACTGCTTTCTCAAGCGCAGTTGATACTGCCTCATCTAAAACGCAAGCAAGTGGCGGTGGTTAGCAATACCACGGTAGCCCCGCTGTACTTGTCCAGCTTGAGCGACAGCTTGCAAGCGGCTGGGGTAACGGTGATCCCGATTATCTTGCCGGACGGCGAAGAATACAAAAACTCGGCAACGCTGCAACTGATTTATGACGCTTTGCTACAACATCGTTGTGAGCGCTCAACCACCTTAATCGCGCTGGGTGGCGGGGTGATAGGCGATATGACCGGCTATGCAGCAGCCACCTATTTGCGTGGCGTGCCATTTATTCAAATTCCCACCACGCTGCTGTCGCAAGTGGATTCTTCGGTGGGCGGTAAAACCGGCATCAATCACCCGCTAGGCAAAAATATGATAGGGGCGTTTTATCAACCGCAGTTGGTGTTGGCGGATATTGATACCTTAACAACACTGCCAGCCAGAGAGTTATCTGCCGGCGTGGCTGAGGTGATTAAATATGGCTTGATACGTGATGCTGAGTTTTTTGATTGGCTGGAACAGAATATTCAAGCGCTTATGCAGTTGCAAACCGAGGTAACGGCGCAAGCCATTTATCGCTCTTGTTTAAATAAGGCGCAGGTCGTGGCGGCAGACGAACACGAAAATGGCGAACGCGCCACACTTAACTTGGGGCATACCTTTGGTCATGCCATAGAAAACGGCATGGGCTATGGTGTTTGGTTGCATGGCGAAGCGGTAGCTGCCGGCACCATGTTGGCAGCCGACTTGGCACAGCGCTTGGGTTGGCTAACGGCAGCACAAGTGCAACGCATGGCAGATTTATTTAAAGCCGCCAATTTGCCTATACAAGCGCCTAAACTGGGTGCGGCAAAATATCTAGATTTAATGGGTCTGGATAAAAAAGTGGTAGATGGCAAGATACGGCTAGTGTTACAACAAGGTATAGGCAAATCTGTGGTCACCAGCGACTATGACGCTGCCTTGTTACAACAGACTTTGGCATTGGTATCATGAGTCTAGCCAAATACGCCGCTCATCCGCAAAGCAGCCGTGGTCGTCGTCACCCCGAGCCAGATCCGCAAGGGCGCGACCAATTCCAACGCGATCGCGACCGCATTATTCACTCCAGCGCATTCCGTCGGCTGGAATATAAAACCCAAGTATTCGTCAATCATGAGGGTGATTTATTCCGCACCCGCCTCACCCATAGCCTTGAAGTGGCACAAATCGGCCGCGCCATCGCGCGCAATCTTGGCTTGCATGAAGATTTAGTCGAGGGTATCGCGCTGGCGCACGACTTAGGCCATACCCCATTTGGCCACGCTGGACAGGACGCATTAAATGAATGTATGCGCGATTACGGCGGCTTTGAGCATAATTTACAGTCCTTGCGGGTGGTGGATTTGCTGGAACAGCGTTATGCAGAATTTGACGGCTTGAATTTAACCTTTGAAATGCGTGAAGGCATACTCAAGCATTGCTCTATCAACAATGCCAAATTACTAGGCGATGTCGGCGAACGCTTTATTGCTAAGCATCAGCCCTCGTTAGAAGCACAGGTGACCAATTTGGCAGACGAAATTGCTTATAACAATCATGATGTAGATGATGGTTTACGTTCAGGGTTGCTGAGCTTAGAGCAACTAAAACAAGTGCAATTATTTGGCGACAATCTAGCGCAGGTGCAACAACGCTATCCCGATTTACAAGGCCGCCGGCTTATCCATGAAACGGTGCGCCGTATGATTAACGCGCAAATCGTCGATTTATGTGAGCAAAGCCAAGCCAATATTCAGCAAGCGCAGCCACAGTCCATAGATGAAGTGCGCCAGCAAGCCATGTTAATCGGCTTCAGCGCGAGCATGGCAAAACAACAAATAGAACTAAAACGCTTTTTGCATAAAAATCTTTACCAGCACTATCGCGTTAATCGTATGAGCGCTAAAGCCAAACATATCGTCAGCGCATTATTTGCTGCGTTTATGCAACAAGCCAATTTAATGCCCGATGAATACCAAGCCAGAGCCCAGCAACAGGGCGAGTTTCCATTAGCCCGCGCGGTGGCCGACTATGTGGCAGGCATGACGGATAGATATGCGATACGCGAATACCAACGCTTGTTTACGGTTGAAGAGCGTGAGCTTTAGACCTTATATATACACATCAGCAAACCGCAACTCTTAAGGACCCTGAAAAGTCGACCAAAGCCCTCAAAAACAGGCTTTGCAGACCGATAGCATCAGCACCCTGTTGTTTTTTTGCAACAAAGCAACAGTTGTTGGGAAAAACACACATTTTTTCTTGCTATGGGCGAAATCACTTTGGCATACTAGCAACACCTTGCAAAAGGGATGTTCCCTTATGTAAGTTTTCAATTCAAACGAATTAGGAGAATTTCATGAACAAGAAATTAGGTTT
>CAYNLW010000065.1:0-4776 GCA_964398195.1 uncultured Methylophilaceae bacterium
GTGACTTTGGCTAATTCATCGAGAAAACTCTGACGATAACCACGCCCGCGCTGGGCTTGTAGATATTGACTAATTTCTTCTGAAGTAATAATCCCATCTTTGTCTTGATCCATCGCCTTGATGTTATCTGCAATAGAAGGCTGACTGACTTGCGACTCCGCTTGGTTGGCGCCAGTTGCAACAGACGAAAAAGTCTCAGCGGCAACATTGAAGTTGATGCCTAGGCAGATTAACAAAGAAATTAGAAGCTGTTTCATAGGGCGATTAATCTACTCTTTAAAAGAAGTAAACTCAATAGCTAAACTAACTTTTGCTTAGCCAGCTCTTGCGTATTCTCGTCTGATAAAACAAGCCATCAATAGGATCTTTTTCCCACAAACCAAATGCAGCATAGGCATCCGCTTGGTTGCGAACAATATATTCATCAAGTGCAATATGAATAATCTCGTTGCGACTCAGCTTCATTCATTTTAGAAATAATATCCAACTGCACTTCCTGTTCTACAGAAATATTAATTAATAATTTCATAGCCAAACCCCAAAAAAATAGCAACTCAATGCGATTGAAGACATATTACTTATAGACTATAGCCTTTATTACTATAACCTTAATAAATCAATTTTATCCTGACAGAATCATTCATCATTTGACGGAGAATATATGAAACACTTAATTGAATGGCCAGCGTTAATCAGACTATTTTTTCTATCATTATTGGTTCTTTTCTAGCTATTACACTAGCATGGTATTTTGCACCAATTATTGCTAATTTATTTGCTCGATCATTGGGGCATACTGGAATATCCATCTCTCTATTACTGATGGATATGGCTTTATCTTTTTTATTCTTTTTTCTTAGCTCTTTATTGTCTGTAAATTTAGCCAAATCTCGTCCATATATTGCCTCTTTTGCTGTCAGTGTTATCGGAACAAGCATTTATTTGATAGAGGTTGGCGGTTTTAAAGGCATGTATTTCAGCAGATACCCTTTATGGTATGAGTTCTTCCCAACTCATTTTTTGGCCAGTTGGGCAGCGTTATATTTTACTAACACAAATAACAAAGTCTCGTGACATAGTCATTTCTTAACAAATACCACTCCCAATCTATCGCGCACCTAATACGGCAGAAATGTTAAAATTCTGCCTGTTTTGTTTTGCCTGCAAAGGTTTTTATGTCACTGACTTCGTTAAATGCCCTTTCCCCCCTAGATGGTCGCTATTACAGCAAGGTAGATGCTTTGCGTCCCTTGTTTAGTGAATATGCCTTGATTAAATATCGTGCAACGGTGGAGTTGGCTTGGTTGAAGGCCTTGGCGGCGGAGCCGGCGATTGCTGAGGTGGCGCCGTTTAGTGCGGCGACGATTCAGCAACTGGATGAGGCGATTGCGCATTTTTCTGAGCAAGATGCGGCGCAGGTGAAAGCCATAGAAGCCAAAACTAATCATGATGTGAAAGCGCTGGAATATTGGCTGAAAGACAAGTTTGCTAGCAATGCAGAGGTGCACAAAGCGGCTGAGTTTATTCACTTTGCTTGCACCAGCGAGGATATTAATAACTTGTCGCATGCCTTGATGCTGCGCGATGCGCGGGCGCAGGTGTTGTTGCCTATGCTGCAGCAATTGATAGATAAATTAAGCGCGATGGCTAAAGCCTTGGCGCAACAGCCTATGTTGTCGCGCACCCATGGCCAGACGGCCACGCCGACCACTACTGGCAAGGAAATTGCCAATGTGGTGTATCGTTTGCAAAGGCAAACACAACAGCTGGCGGCCAATCAAATATTAGGCAAAATCAATGGCGCGGTGGGCAACTTTAATGCGCACTTAGCCGCTTACCCCGAAGTCGATTGGGAGGCGTTTGCCAAACGCTTTGTCGAGAGCTTGGGCTTAGGCTATAACCCGCTGACGATACAAATTGAGCCGCATGATTATATGGCTGAGCTTTACCAGAACGTGATGCGCATCAATACCATTTTGATCGATCTGGATCGCGATATTTGGGCCTATATCTCTGTCGGTTATTTCAAACAAAAACTGAAAGATGGCGAAGTCGGCTCGTCCACGATGCCGCATAAAGTAAACCCGATTGATTTTGAAAACTCTGAGGGAAATTTAGGTGTGGCCAATGCCTTGCTAGGCCATTTGGCAGAGAAACTACCTATCTCGCGCTGGCAGCGTGACCTGACTGACTCGACCGTGCTGCGCAATATGGGCGTGGCCATGGGTTATTCTGTATTGGGCTATCAAGCTTGTTTGACTGGCTTAAATAAATTGGAAATTAATCCAGCGCGTTTGGCAGAGGACCTAGACAATAGCTGGGAAGTGCTGGCAGAGCCGATTCAAACCGTGATGCGCCGCTATGGTTATCAAGACCCGTATGATACTTTGAAGCAATTCACCCGAGGCAAAGCCATAAGCAAGGCGGCTTTGCATGAGCTGATTCACTCTTTGAATATTCCCGAGCATGCCAAACAGGAGCTACTAGCCTTAACCCCAGCTAGCTATGTGGGCAAGGCGGCTGAGCTAATTAAACATATTTAGCTGGAACATATCTAGCTGAATCATATTTTTTGAAACATAAAAGCCTATGCAAGAAATTCTAGTTTTATATTATTCCCGTGGCGGCGCCGTCAAAGAGATGGCGCAGGTGATTGCGCGTGGCATTGAAAGCGTCAAAGGGGTCAAGGCGCGGATACGCACGGTGCCGAATATTTCCGCCAACTGCGAGGCTAGCGAACCCAATATTCCTGAGCAAGGTGCGCCATACGCAGAATTATCCGACTTGCAAGAATGTATAGGTTTGGCTTTAGGCAGCCCTACCCGCTACGGCAATATGGCGGCGCCTTTGAAATATTTTATTGATAGCACCACCCCGCTGTGGCTAAACGGCAGCTTAATCGGCAAACCTGCGGTGGTGTTTACTTCTTCTGGTTCTTTGCATGGCGGCAACGAAACCACGCTAATCACCATGCTATTGCCCTTGCTGCATCATGGCATGACCATCTTAGGCTTACCCTATTCCGAACCCGCATTGGCTTCTACCCGCACCGGTGGTACGCCATATGGCGCCAGCCATATTGGTGGCGCGATGGATGACCAACCCTTAAGTGAAGAAGAGCGGCAGCTTTGTTTGGCCTTGGGCAAACGTTTGGCTGAAACCGCACTCAAATTGGCTTAATGGCAAGTGTTCTAGTAAGCGCCCTACTGCTAGCCAGCTGCTCTCATTGACTAATCCATATTAACAGGCCATCGCATGCTCCCTTATCGTATTCACCAATTGCGCTACTGCGCCAGCATTAGCTTAATCAGCCTGATACTGCTGTGTTTGGCATGGGAGTCTTTTCTGACGCCGCTGCGTGCTGGCGGTTCTAATTTAATTTTAAAAACCTTGCCGCTATTGCTGCCGCTATTTGGCATTTTGCGTGGCAAGCGTTATACCTATCAGTGGTCCAGCATGATGATTTTGATTTATTTCACCGAGGGCGCGGTGCGGGGCTTTACTGACCAAGGATTGAGCGCGCGCTTGGCGCTGATAGAGGTAGGCTTGAGCTTGCTATTCTTTTTTAGCGCGATTTTCTACGCCAAATATAGCCGCCAACTGCAACAGTAAAAGACGGCAAGGCTTGCCGTCTTTTGATAACTTGGCTATGCATCATGGCAAATCTAATCATGGCAAGTCTAGTTATAGGTAGTTTGCTTAGTGATGGTTGCGACTAGAGATTGCTTATAGATTTTTAGTCGAGAAAGTCAGCGTCGCATTGGTGCCGCCAAAACCAAAGCTATTGGAAAGCGCGGTTGCTATGCGCACATTATCCATACGTTGACGCACAATATTCAGCCCTTCAGCGGCTGGATCTAGCTTGTCGATATTGGCTGAAGCCGCGATAAAGCCATGTTGCATCATAATCAGCGTATAAATCGCCTCATTCACCCCAGCCGCACCCAAAGCGTGGCCAGATAAGGATTTGGTTGAAGCAATCGCCACATCGCTATTGCCAAATACCGCGCGAATTGCCTCTAATTCTTTGACATCGCCCACCGGCGTGCTAGTGCCGTGGGTATTGATATAGTCCACTTTATCTACGCCCTGCATGGCCAGTCGCATACAACGCTCTGCACCCTCACCACTGGGGGCGACCATATCGTAGCCATCAGAGGTCGCGCCATAACCCACCACTTCGGCATAAATCTTGGCGCCACGCGCTTTGGCGTGTTCATATTCTTCTAACACTAAAATGCCACCACCACCGGAAATCACAAAACCATCACGGTCAGCGTCATAGGTGCGTGAGGCTTTTTCTGGGGTTTGGTTATATTTGCTGGATAGTGCGCCCATGGCGTCGAATAAGAAAGACATGGTCCAATGCTCTTCCTCGCCGCCACCAGCAAAAATAATATCTTGCTTGCCCAACTGAATCTGCTCAACGCCGGCGCCTATACAATGAGCGCTGGTAGAACAGGCGGAACTAATGCCGTAATTAACGCCTTTGATTTGCGCGCCTGTCGCCAAACATGCGGCTATCCCACTAGACATGGTTTTGGTGACCATATAAGGACCAACACGACGCACCCCTTTTTCTGCCAAGGTATTGGTCGCTTCCAACATGCTTTCTGTGGAAGTACCGCCAGCCCCAACAATCAAGCCAGTGCGTATATTGGACACCAAATGCTCAGGCAAACCCGCATCAGCAATTGCTTCTTGCATGGCTAACCAAGCATAGGCGTGGCCTTTGGCCATAAAACGGAATAATTTTCTGTCTATCAGCGCTTCGAT
>CAYNLW010000066.1:0-4613 GCA_964398195.1 uncultured Methylophilaceae bacterium
TGCGCAGAATCAAAATTAATCACGCCATCTCTATCTAACACGATTAATTTCATAGCTTCTCCGACTTAGGTTAGCAATCTGCTGGCCGGCTTAACTAGCCAATTTTGACAAGTCCGCCACGCGATTCATGGTGCTGTGCAAAGCGGCCAACAAAGCCAAACGATTGGCTTTTAATTGAGCATCTTCGGCATTCACCATCACATGGTCAAAGAAATTATCCACCGGCGCTTTTAATGCCGCCAAGGTTTTTAGCGACTCAGTGTAATTGCCTTGTTCAAATAGCGCGTCCGCTTGCGGTTTAATCGCTTGCAAGGTGCTGGCCAACTGCTGCTCAGCAGCCTCTTGTAGGAATGCCTGATCTATCTGTTGCGGTAACTCGCCCTCGACTTTTTTCAGAATATTGCCCACCCGCTTATTGGCCGCCGCGAGTGCTGGCGCTTCGGCCAGACGGCTAAAGCTTTGCACCGCGCTGAGTCGGGCAGCCACTTGATATAAATATTCCGGTTGCAATGCCA
Organism: uncultured Methylophilaceae bacterium; assembly: GCA_964398195.1. Lineage (GTDB taxonomy): Bacteria > Pseudomonadota > Gammaproteobacteria > Burkholderiales > Methylophilaceae > RFPI01. The sequence goes on from CAYNLW010000066.1 coordinate 516, forward strand.
ATACCGCTTCTACTTCTTGTGCGCTGGCGCCTTGCTCACGCAAATTGACGCTTAGCCTGTCGTAACAGAAAGCCAGCAAAGCGGGCAGGGTATCCGCTTGCGCTTGCGGAAATTGCGCCAAGGCATCTTGTAGCAATTGGCTAAACGAGATATTGCATTGGCTTTCCATCAGCATACGCAAGATGCCCAAGGCCTGACGACGCAGCGCGTAGGGGTCTTTATCGCCTGTGGGTTTCTCGCCTATGCTAAATAGGCCGACCAAGGTCTCTAATTTATCTGCCAAGGCCACGGCAATGCCGACCTGACTTCTGGGCAACGCATCGCCAGCAAAGCGCGGTTTGTAGTGGTCCTCGATGGCAAACGCAACGTTATCTGGCAAGCCCTCATGTTGCGCGTAATAGCGCCCCATAATGCCTTGCAATTCAGGAAATTCGCCCACCATATCGGTCAATAAATCAGCCTTGCTGAGTTGCGCCGCCAATGCTGCTTGTGCCACTAAATCTTGATCGCTAGCCTTGGTATCGCTAGTGTTGGCCGCCAGCAATGTGGCGATATGTTTAGCCAGCGCACAAACCCGCGCATTGCGCTGCGCTTGGCTGCCCAATTGATTGTGATACACCACTTTGGCCAAGCCATCTAAGCGCGAGGCCAAGCTTTTCTTGCGGTCTTGTTCAAAGAAAAAGCGCGCATCAGCCAAGCGTGGTCTGACCACACGCTCGTTGCCATCGATCACCTTGCTGGGGCCTTTAGGCGAGATATTGGAGACAATTAAAAATTGATGGCTAAGTTTGCCTTGTGCGTCGACCAGCGGGAAATATTTCTGATTCGACTTCATGGTCAGAATCAAACACTCTTGTGGCACCGCCAAAAATTCTTGTTCAAATTGGCCAAGCAATACATTGGGACGTTCCACTAGCGCGGTGACTTCATCTAATAAGTCATCGTCTTGTATCACTTGCAGGCCTTGTTGCGCCGCCGCTTGGCTGAGTTGTTGCACAATCTCGGCGCGCCGTTGGGCAAAGCTGGCGATGACCGCGCCTTGCTCCAGCAATTGCTCGGCATAGCGGTCGGCATGTTGAATCACGATAGGATCTTGGCTTGCCTCAAAGCGATGTCCGTGGGTGCGATTGCCGGCGCTTAAACCTAGCGTTTGCACCGGCACCACTTGCTCGCCATGCAATGCCACCAAGCCATGGGCGGGGCGCACGAAATTGACGCTATTCCAGCCATCGGCCAACTGGTAGGTCATCACTTTGGGAATCGGTAATTTGGCGATGGTGTCTTGCAAGGCGCTTTGCAGGCCGGTGCTTAATTCCACACCGGTGACCAGTGCGTCATAAAACAACACATCGGTTTTGCCATCATATTCGCGTTTTAGTTGCGGCAGCACAGACGCATCTGCACCCAAAGACTGTAGTTTTTTGATTAGCGCGGGGGTGGCATTGCCAGCAGCATCAAGCGCAACCGAAACCGGCATCAATTTTTGCGCGACTGCTTTATCTTCGGCTTTGCTCGCTACTTGGCTGATATGCGCCGCCAAGCGTCTAGGTGAGGCGTAGGCGGTGACTTGGCTAGTGGCGGCTAATAAGCCTTGCGCTTGCAGCGCTTGAAATAAACCATCAGCAAACGCTTGCCCTAGTTTTTTCAATGCTTTGGGCGGCAATTCTTCGACAAATAATTCCACTAAAAGATTAGGCTGACTCATGCGGCGGCTTTCTTATTCTGTTGTTCAATTTGCGCTAATACTTCCTCTGCCCATGCTTTAGGCGCCATGGGGAAGCCAAGACGAGCGCGGCTATCCAGATAGCTGGCTGCTACGGCGCGCGCCAAGTTGCGAATGCGGCCGATGTAAGCGGCGCGCTCGGTGACTGAGATGGCACCACGCGCATCTAGCAAGTTAAAGGTATGGGCGGCTTTCAGCACTTGTTCATAGGCCGGCAAAGCCAGCTTTTCTTGCATCAGATGTTGCGCTTGTTTTTCGTGCGCATTAAAAGCGGTCAGCAAAAATTCCACATCGCTGTGTTGGAAGTTATAAGTGGATTGCTCGACCTCGTTTTGATGGAACACATCGCCATACTTAACGCCCTCGCTATACACCAAATCAAACACATTATTCACGCCTTGCAGATACATGGCCAAGCGCTCTAGGCCATAGGTGATTTCGCCAGTAATCGGTTTGCAGTTGATACCGCCGACTTGTTGGAAATAGGTAAATTGGGTGACTTCCATGCCGTTTAGCCATACCTCCCAGCCCAAGCCCCAAGCGCCTAGCGTGGGGTTTTCCCAGTCGTCCTCGACAAAGCGGATATCGTTTTGTTGCAAATCAAAGCCTAGCGCTTCTAAAGAACCGAGATATAGCTCTAAGATATTTTCTGGCGCGGGCTTAAGCACCACTTGGTATTGGTAGTAATGCTGCAAGCGATTGGGGTTCTCGCCATAACGGCCATCTTTGGGACGGCGGCTAGGTTGCACATAAGCCGCTTTCCAAGGCTCTGGGCCAAGAGCACGCAGAAAGGTGGCGGTGTGTGAGGTGCCGGCGCCTACTTCCATATCGTAGGGTTGCAACAAGGTGCAGCCATGTTGATCCCAGTAGGATTGCAGGTTGAGGATAATCTGTTGAAAAGTCAGCATATAAGACTGCTCGGGGTGAATGTCAAAGCCTGCAATTTTACTTGGTTTTGCCTGCCCACAAAAGCAAAAGCGCCAATAGCAGCAATACCATGCCATTGCCAAACAGGCTATAAGGCGTGCGACCCTGATAAGCGGGTGCGCTGACCGACAAACTGGCGGTGACAAATTGCGGCAAACTGGACACCACGTGTCCGCGCTGATCGATGGCGGCGGTCACGCCAGTATTGGTGGCGCGCAACATCCAACGGCCATTTTCTAGTGCACGTGCTTGGGAAAACTGCAGGTGTTGCGCCGCCGCTAGCGAATGGCCATACCAAGCGTCATTGCTGGTGTTGATCAGCAAATGTGCGGGGGGCGATTGACGGCGAATTTCATCGCCAAACACATCTTCGTAACAAATATTCAAGGCGATATCCCAGCCCTGGATATGCATGCTTTGCTGCGCTTGGCCACGACTTAAATCGCTCATCGGAATATGCAACCAATCGCGATAGATACCGGCTAGCAAGGTTTTGAAAGGAATAAATTCACCGAATGGCACCAGATGCGCTTTGCGGTAGCGTTGCACACTACTATCTGGCAGCAGTGCCAGCATGCTATTAAAGTATTGCTGTTGCTCTGTTTCAATCGCCCCTAGCAATAGCGTTTTCTGCTGTTGTTGCGCCAGTTCAGCAAAGCTAGCGCTAATCGGGTGTTGATGAATCTGCTGGCTATCAATCGCATACGGCAAAGCGGTTTCCGGCATCACTACCAGCTTGGCAGCGCTTTGTTGCGCCATCTGCCAATATTGCCGGCTAGACTTCTCCGCCTCGTCCGCCTGCCATTTCATGGATTGCGCCACATTGCCTTGCAATAATGCAATGCTCAAGTGCTGTCCGGTAGGCTGCGTCCAAGCGACTAGTCCTAGCGAGGCGCTGACTATCCACAATAGCAACAAATACTTCCAACATTGCCGCCAACGGCTGAGCCAAAGCGCGCTCATCGCCACCGCCAAACTCACCGCCAATATCCCGCCCAACGGCGCCAAATTAGCCAGCGGGCTAAACGGCACTTGGCTATAACCGACATTCAACCAAGGAAAGCCAGTGAATAACCACTCGCGCAACCATTCCAACAAGACCCAAAAGATGGCCGCAGATAATGCCCAGCGACGATAACGATGCGTCAAATAACCCGCCGCCGCATGAAATAAAGCCAAAAAAGCACACAAGCCCAGCGTAGCCAGCCCCGCCATCCAAGCAGGCATACCGCCGATATCATGCAAACTGATATAAATCCAAGCGATCCCCGCAACAAAAAATCCCAGCCCAAAAATAAACCCCAACCAAGCCGCCTGCCGCCCCGACTGCGCGCCATGCCACAAGCCAAACAACCCCGCCAAAGCCAAAATAGGAACAACAAAGCAATAAAACGGCGCAAACCCAAACACACACAGCGCGCCCAATAGCAAAGCAGTTAAACGGGGAT
>CAYNLW010000067.1:0-4538 GCA_964398195.1 uncultured Methylophilaceae bacterium
TCTGTGAGATTTTAAAAGACGACGGCAGCATGGCGCGCTTGCCCGACTTAATCGAATTCGCGCAACAACATCAACTAAAAATCGGCACCATCGCCGACCTAATCCACTACCGCAGCCAGCACGAAAGCCTGATTCAACGCGTGGCAGAACGCGATATTGAAACGCCGTATGGCGCCATGCGCTTAATCGCCTATCAAGACAAGATTGCCCACGAAACCCATCTGGCGCTGGTCAAAGGCCAGCCTAATGCGCAACAAGAAGTGCTGGTGCGCGTGCATGAACCGCTGTCGGTATTCGATTTGCTGGATAAAACTAGCAACAGCCATTCGTGGAATACACTGCAAGTGTTACAAACCATGCAGCAATATGACTGCGGCGTCATCGTGTTATTGCACCGCAAAGAAGATGGCAATGACTTGCTCAACCGCATCAAAAATGCCGATAGCCCGCTGCGCCAACGACAAGCGCTAAGAACTTATGGCATAGGCTCGCAAATCCTGTTAGACATCGGGGTACGTAAGATGAAGCTAATGGCCACGCCACGCAAAATGCCTAGCATGGCCGGCTTTGGTTTAGAAGTAACTGGCTTTTTGGAAAACAGTTAGCGTTTATCTCTAGTTAGATTGAATCTGGTTAAATTGACATAAAAAAGCCGCTTTTTTTTAAGCGGCTTTTTGTTTGGCTTTAAGCGCTGATTGGCTTGGTGGGGTTTTTTTGAGGTGAATTTTTATGGATGAATTTTATTTAAAAGTAAAGCGCTGTTTATTCTCAAGGTAATAATCCAGCGAAACTCTGCCTGCGCCATACACCGCCAACCAAGTAAAGATGGCAAAGTAGCTGGCTTCTTCAAAGCCCAACAAGGTCTCTAAAGAATCCACATCGGCCAGCTTGGCAGACAAAATCGCCACCACCATCACCACCGCCAAAGCGCCCGCCGAGATGCGCGTCATCAGCCCTAGCAATATCGCCAAGCCGCCAAAACACTCCCAACTGGCAACAAACGGCGTGGTGAAATACGGAAATGGGATACCCCACTCGGTGAAGTTTTTAATCACAAAATCTAAATTGCTTAACTTAGCCCAGCCGGTCAGCATAAAGGTATAACCCACCACGATGCGCGCCACTAAGGGGCCTAACCATTGCAGATAAGCGGCGATTTGACGGGGCAGTAGAATCAGAAAATGTAGCAATGTGTGCATGATGTTTCCTTTCAAAAACTAGGTTAAGTTAAACAGCTTCATTCGGTACAGCTTTAATCTCAACAGCTTTCATCTAAAAAAAGTAACTTGATAAAAAATGATGCAATCGCGCTCACACAACACTGGCCGTGCTAGATTACTCTGCCGCCACCATCTGTAGCGGCGCGACAAATAACTGGTGTTGCATCCATCTGGCAAAATACGCTTGCAGATCGCTAGGCACATTCTCCAGCCAAGGCTCCAAGGCTTGCGCCACGGTTTTGCCGCTAAAAATTGCTTGTAATAAAGCATATTCCTGCTGGTCTATATCCAAGCGCCACACTTTGCCGTCATCTTGATACACCACCAAATAGCTGTCCTGTGGGTGGTATTGCGTTGAGCGGCGCAAGCGCTTAGTCGATTTGCCACTAGCTTGCATAGTCTTTTGATAAAACTCATTCACGGGATAATGGAATTGCATCAAACGCAAGGCATGGCGCGGATTAAGCACGGCCTGCATCAAATGCTCAGCCTGTAAATGTTGGATATGTTGCTGTTGCAAAGGCCGACTATCGGGCAAATCAGCGATATGCAAAATGGTTAATTCCAGTTGGCAAATTTCATGGGCAAAGCCATCTTGCGGCATCGCTTGGCTGAGATAGGGCAATAATTCATCTGAGTAGCGTGCGATATTGAAATGGTGGGGCGGCACTTGCTCAATCAGCTGATGCAATAATTGCTCAAATACCGCCTTAGTCAAATACGCTTGCAGCACCGGAAAGTCCTCTGCCACCGCGTCAAACAAGCGGTAGCGATACGCCTCTCTATACACCGCCAACTGCTGTTGCGCAGTCATTTGCACTTTGGCTTTAATCCATTGCGTCAACTGCTGCTCAGTGGGCAAATCCGCTTGCATAATCTGTTGCTGCATGGTGATTTGGCTATCCGCCAAGCTTTTGCCATGGCTAGCCTTGTCTGCACTAGCAGGCGTTAACTGGCTATGCACAGCGGCTGTTGCAGTCGCCTGTGCTGCCGCTTGGCCACCTAGCGGCGCCATATTCAGCGCTTGCTGCGCCTTGCTTTTGGCGACTTGCAAATGGCTTAACAGGGTCTCTAATGGCGGAATCTCATCGTCCCACTCCAGCATACTATTGGGGATACGGCCGGCGCGTTGAATCACATATTGATATAGCGCCCACACTTCATCACATACCGCACTATCATGCGTGTCGATAATATGCGTGCCGCAATGTCTATGGCCGGCCAAGTGGATTTGTATCACCCTGTCCAGCGCGATTTTGTCTATATATTGATAGGCATCTAGCCCGTGGTTAAAGCAACTGACATAGATATTATTGACGTCTAACAGCAGATAACAGTCGGTGGCTTTTTGCATTTGATTGATAAAGTCAGCCTCGTGCATTTCTGCCTCTTGAAACTGTAAATAGGTAGAAGGATTTTCTAGCGCAATCGGCCGACCTAGATAATCCTGCACCTGATGAATGCGCTGGATAATATGCTCCAGCGCTTGTTGGGTATAAGGGATAGGCAATAAATCATGGGTGTTCTGATGCGCCACGCCAGTCCAACACAGATGGTCAGACACCCAAGCGGGCTGTAAGTAATCGATCAAAATCGCCAGCTTTTTGAGATAGTCGCTATGGATAGCATCTACCGTGCCTATAGACAGCGCGACGCCGTGCATGACCAGCGGATAATCTTGCCGCAGCCGGCTGATATTGCGCAAAGGATTGCCCTGCGTTTGCATATAGTTTTCCGAGATAATCTCAAACCAATCCACCGCTGGGCGGTGCTCGAAAATATAGGGCAAATGCTGGGCGCGTAAACCTAATCCATAACCTAGCTGAGGAAAATTGCTCATCTTAGTCAACCATCAAAAGAGATTTATCAATACAAAATAGCGGAATAGATTGCATTTTTGGGTGGTCTGTCTGAGTGGTTTTTTGATTTAGCCATTTCAGCATAGCAAGCTCACGCGCTCAGCAGACCCCCTTTATTCATTCAGGCTTTACTTGCTGCCATCGGTCGCGCAAGAGCCCTTGCCTTTACAAGCGTTCTTGCCATCGGCGCCTTGGCCTTTACAGGAATTTTTGCCTTTGCAAGCGTGCTTTTCTTTGCCATCAGCAGTTTTGCAACTGGACTTTTCCGTTTTGGTTTTACAGCTCGCGCTATCGCTATCACCCGCATAAGCAACTTGGGCAGTGCTGACAGAAGCGGCGAATAAACCTGCTAAGGCGGTGGCGGCTAATTTTTGATGTTTCATCATGACTCTCCTCGGATTGACTACAGATTGAAAATAACAGTGCCACACTGGCTTTTGTGCTGACTGGGATTGCTAAGCGGGACTTGCTTGACTGGCCTTGCATAACAAGATTGACGACAAAAGTCTGCATGACTGCGAGATAGTAGCATATATACTGCAAGATAAAATTTTATTCATGCGCTTATTTTTGCGCCTTGTATGGCATCATGCGCAGCCGCACAAAATTACCCCGCCATGCGGCTAGCGCTATACAATAATAGGGCGCGATCAACTGAGCAGCTGGGCATAATAAATAAAACAAATATCCGCTGGCACTTATCGTGTTCACTAATAACAATCGCTAGGAACATCATCATGATTTATCACTTCGTCACCGCCACGCGCGACAGCATGGAACAATTTAAACAGCACAGCCTGTTGGTGAAATCGCTTATCAAAGTGCAGTCCATGTGCCAAGTGCGGTTGCATGTTACCGCGCAGAATCGCGATAGTTTGGCGCTGGCCTATAATGCGGCCATAGACCAAGTGGCGCCGGAAGATATATTGATTTTTGTGCATGATGACGTCAGCATCGATGACTGGTTTTTCTGCCAACGACTGACCGATGCTTTGCAGCGTTTTGACATTATCGCGGTGGCTGGCAACACCAGACGCCAGCCTAGACAAGAGTCGTGGATTATCAACCCAGACGACCGCAAACACGATATGCAATTTATCAGCGGGGCGATTTTTCATGGCAAACAAACTGTGCATTATTTCGGCCCCTGCCCCGCCGCCATCAAGCTGTTAGACGGCGTGTTTATCGCCTGCCGAGCCAAGACGCTGCAAAGCAGCGGCGTGCGCTTTGACCCTCAATTCCGTTTTCATTTCTACGACACCGACTTTAGCCGCAGCTGCGAGCAAGCCGGCTTAAGCATGGGCACTTGGCCGATCGCGCTAACCCATCTCAGCGCCGGCAAATGGCAAACGCCGGAATGGGATGAGGCATTTCAAGCGTATTTGGCAAAGTGGCGCGAATAATACAAGTGGCGCGAATAATGCACAGCACAAGCCACAAGACAAGCCACAAGACAAGC
>CAYNLW010000068.1:0-4461 GCA_964398195.1 uncultured Methylophilaceae bacterium
TAAAGCGCAACTGCTGTGGGTTATCCACTTGGATATCGGCAATATTGGCGAACTCCCCAGACAAGGGACTAGCTAGGGTTTTAAACGACAGATAGGTGGCCGCCACATCGTGGGCGGTGAGAGTTAGTCCGTTATGGAAATAGGTGGGCTGGGCTTTGAGGGTAAATTGCCATTGCTTATCGTCCAACTGGCGCCAAGTGGCCAGTTGCGCTTGCACTCTATTATGCGCATCAAAATCTACCAAAGCTTGATACAACAAACGATTCACCCGCGCCGAAGCGGCATCACTGGCAAAACGTGGGTCAAGATTAATCACCGCTTGCGCCACCGCCATACGAATTTCGCTGGCCGCATAGACCATCGTACTGCCCGCGCTGAATAGCAAGATAGCCAAGCAAGCCTTAACCATACCCTGCCAAAGACCATACAGTACAGGCCGCACCGGCTTGTGAGCAGCGGCCTTCATTTAGCCACCCTGCGGCAACTCAAATAAAGCGATGGATTCGATATGGGCGGTATGCGGGAACATATTAATCACCCCAGCGGCGCGCATTTGATAGCCTTTTTCATTGACCAAAATACCCGCATCACGCGCCAACGTGGCGGGGTTGCAAGACACATAAACAATGCGTTGTGGCCTATGTCCTTGCGCAGATAAAGCACTGACCAAAGCCATCGCACCATCGCGCGGTGGGTCTAATAGCCATTTATCAAAGCGCGGCAAAGCCGCCAAACTTTCTGGACTGACCTCGAATAAATTCTGCACAAAAAATTGGCTATTGGCTTGCAAGCCGTTTAACTGTGCGCTCTGCTTGGCTCTTTCCACCAAGCCCGGCAAGCCCTCATAGCCAAACACTTGTGCGCCACTACGCGCAATCGGCAAAGTAAAGTTGCCCAGTCCACAGAAAAAATCAGCGATACGCTCGCCTTGCTGGGGCGCTAGCAATTGCATGGCGCGCCGTATCATCACCTGATTGATATAGGGATTTACTTGGGTAAATTCGGTGGGTTGAAACGGATAATTTAAGTCAAATTCTGGCAAGCGATAATTCAGCTCTGGCGCAGCCAGTGGGTATAAAGGCTGCACGGTATCCAGCCCTTTGCTCTGCGTCCAAATTTGCACTTGATGTCTATCGGCAAACTGCTCCAACACTTGCTTATCCGGCTCACTCAACGCCTGCAAAATGCGCAATACCAACACCGTGCTTTGCTCGCCCACCGCCACTTCAACTTGCGGAATTTGCTCTTTAATACTGAGTTGCACCAGACATTGCTGCAACGGCAAGATCAGCGCCGAGACATGTGGTGGCAATACCGGACAACGCAACATATCGGTGACATAAGGCGTGGCTTTTTCATTAAACCCGACCAACACACGCTGTTTCTTTGCCACATAGCGCACTCTCAGTCTGGCCTTATGACGATAGCCCCAAGCGCGACCGTATAGGGCGGGCAGAATATTGCTGGGTTTGACCTTGCCGATATGCTGCAAATTACTTTCCAGCAAACGTTGTTTGGCTGCCACTTGCGCCGCCGCGTCTAGGTGTTGTAAGGCACAACCGCCGCACTGATTAAAGTATTCGCAAGCAGGGGTCACACGCTGACTAGAAGCCTCGATAAGCCGGCTTAAAGTGGCAAAAGCATAACTGGATTTATCGCGCTGAATACGACACTCGACCAACTCCCCCGGCAACGCACCCTCGATAAAAATGGCTTTGCCGTCTAGCCTAGCGACACCGCGCCCTTCTTGGTCTAGCGATTCAACACGCAAGGCAGGAGAAGATGACTGCACAGTTTAATGACCAGTGAATTGAGGGGTAGCGGCTAGGCCAGCCTGAACATTAGCGCCATGCGCCTGCCAAGCTGCCAAAAACTCTTGCCAATGCGCGCCTTCGCTTTGCGCCAAGGTTTGCTGCACCAAGTTGATTTCTTGCTGATATTTAGCTTGGTCTATCACGCCGCGCATCAACTCAAAGCGCAGATAGACTAAAAAGGTATTCACCACATCGGTTTCGCAATAATTGCGTATAGCGTGTATCTGCCCCTGCTGATAAGCGCTCCACACTTGGCTGCCATCCATGCCCAATTTACCGGGAAAGCCGCAAAGCTGGGCGATTTCATCTAAGGGCGCATTGGCACGCGCTTGATACAGCGCCAATAAATCCATCAAGTCCAAGTGGCGGGTATGGTAGCGGCTAATGTAATTATTAAATTTAAAATCTCTGTCCTGCTCGCCCATATCCCAATAACGCGCCGCTGTCACTTGGTTAATCAGCGCGCGATAGTGCAACACCGGCAAATCAAAGCCATTGCCATTCCAAGAAACCAGATTCGGGGTATAACGCTCTATGCCCTCAAAAAAGCGCTGTATCAACTGCGCCTCGGATTCTTCTGGGCTGCCCAAAGACCATACACGCAAGCCGTTGCTGTCTCTTAATACACAAGAAATAGCAATCACGCGATGATGTTGCAAAGCCAAAAACTCACTGCCGTTATGCTGACGACGTTGATGCAACGCCACATTAGCAACCTCCTCCGCCGAGGTTTCGGGCGGCAAGCCAAGTAGCTTTTGGAGGCCTTGCGTATCAGGAATGGTCTCGATATCAAACACTAGCGTTGGAATCATATTCGCCTCTATTTCGCTCTACGCAGAATCGCCAAATACACCGGTGGATAAATAGCGGTCGCCACGGTCGCAAGCAATCGACACGATGACCGCATTTTGCAACTGCTCAGCCAGCTGCAAAGCAATATGCAAAGCGCCACCCGTAGAGATACCAGCAAAAATGCCTTCTTCGTGCGCCAAGCGTCTGGTCATATTTTCCGCGTCTTGCTGACTGACATACAGCAGCTGATCGACACGGCTGGCGTCATAAATTTCTGGCAAATATTCCGGCGCCCATTTACGTATGCCGGGAATCTGCGAGCCTTGTTCAGGTTGCACCCCTATGATTTGGATATTGGGATTTTGCTGTTTCAGATAGCGCGAGGTGCCCATAATGGTGCCGGTGGTGCCCATACTAGAAACAAAGTGCGTCACTGTGCCCGCCGTATCGCGCCAAATCTCAGGGCCTGTGCCCTCGTAATGCGCCAAAGGGTTGTCTGGATTAGCGAATTGATTAAGCACCCTGCCGCGCCCTTCCGCTTGCATTTGCATCGCCACATCACGCGCCATTTCCATACTGCCTTGTTGTGGTGTCAAGATTAGCTCAGCGCCAAACGCTTGCATGGTTTGCCGGCGTTCCAAACTCTGGTTTTCCGGCATGATGAGTATCATCTTATATCCCATCATGGCCGCCGCCATCGCCAAAGCAATGCCAGTATTGCCAGAGGTCGCCTCGATAAGGGTATCGCCAGGTTTAATCTCGCCACGCGCTTCAGCCTTGCTAATCATAGATAAAGCCGGCCTATCTTTCACCGAACCAGCCGGATTATTGCCCTCTAGCTTTAGCAAAATGGTATTACTGGTCTGCTCGGGAATACGCTTCAGCTTGACCAGTGGGGTATTGCCCACCAAAGATTCAATTGGCTTAAACTGCATGGCGGCGACTCAATAACAGCAAAACGGCATACGCCCCTAACAATAAATAGGCAATTAACGCTAATTGCGGCAAGGACAACCCCAACAACGTCCAGTCTATGCTGGCGCAATCGCCGGTGCCACGAAAAATCAGGGTAAACATTTTTTTCAGCGGGAAATTTTCAAACATATAGTCAAAACCCACTCCGCAATCCACCCACATCTGCCCTTGATGCACCTGCAACCACCAATGACGCAAAGCCACGCCACAGCCAGATAAAGCAATCAACAACTGCAAGCCATGCAGCGCAGGCAAGATTAAAGTTCTTCGGAAAAACAGCGAAAGTAAAAACGCCAAGCCCAACAACATAAAAATAATGCGTTGCGTAATACACAAAGGACAAGGCTCTAATTGATAGCGGGTTTGTATCCACAAAGCCAGTATGACTAGCCCAAAGCTAGCGAAAAAGCCCAATCCATCTGCCCAGCGAGTGTTTAAAAATTGCCTCATAAGCGCGCTCCTAAAGGCGGCTATTTTAACATTGCAGATGTGGGCTGTAAGTGCTTTCTGTTTATTCACAAGGCAGGATTTGTGATTTTCATTCCACTCAATGGAGGGCAATGTAAAACGCCTTTAGCAGATACCCTGCAACGTTGGGGGTTGAAGTGGTTTGTCATACTGCGCGCAGTCGCAGTATCCAGGGCAATTAAACAAAGTAAAAATGCCTTTATGTTTTAGAAAGTCGCTGGATTCCGTTTTTCAACGGAATGACGAAGCTGGGACTTTTTGTTTTCTCCTAGATTCCTCGACTTCGCGCGGAATGACACACTACCGTCATACTGCGCGTAGTCGCAGTATCCAGTCAGAAACATAAAGCTCCCCACCTCTGAACTGAGTTAATTTTTTGTACCAGGTGTTGAGAGAGGATAGACTCATCAAT
>CAYNLW010000069.1:0-3853 GCA_964398195.1 uncultured Methylophilaceae bacterium
CCGCAGGGCTTTAATCGCGGCCGCTATCAAGACGCCCAATTAGATCGCTGGTTGGGGCAACGCAACTGGCCACTTGCCACCCAACGCATACACCAGCAATTACCTTATCTTCCACTCTGGTACGAAGGCCAAGTGGTGGCCTATCGCAAGCCTATCCAAGGCTTTTCAGCTAATCCAGATGGCAATTGGGACGATTTGGCGCGCGTCAGATTCACTCCATATCACTAGTGCACAGCACTGCAAAATCCAGTCCATAGCCCATATCATCGCCTGCTGCGCCAGATTAGATTTGGTCGCCAGCCAATTCCAGAGTAAAATAGTCAAGTTATGCAGAGCAATCTAAATCCTATTCCTAAAACGCTGTTCGGCTATCGTCCCTATTGGGCGAAACGTTTTGGCACAGCGCCTATGTTGCCTATGTCGCGTGCCGAGATGGACGCTCTGGGTTGGGATAGTTGCGACATTATTTTAATCACCGGCGACGCCTATATTGACCACCCCAGCTTTGGCATGGCCTTGGTGGGCCGCTTATTAGAAGCGCAGGGTTTCCGCGTAGGGATTATCTCGCAGCCGGATTGGTCGGACGCTAGTGCTTTTCAAGCGCTGGGCAAACCCAATCTGTATTTCGGCATTACTGCGGGCAATATGGATAGCATGGTGAATCGCTATACCGCTGACCGCAAAATTCGTTCTGATGACGCTTACACCCCACACGCCGCTGCCGGCAAACGTCCCGATAGAGCAGTCTTGGTATATAGCCAACGTTGCCGCGAGGCTTATGCTGATGTGCCTTTGGTGATAGGCGGGATAGAGGGCAGTCTGCGCCGTATTGCGCATTATGATTATTGGTCGGACAAAGTCAGACGCTCTATTTTGGTCGATGCCAAAGCTGATATCTTGCTTTATGGCAATGCCGAGCGGGCTTTGATTGAGATTAGCCACCGCATCGCCAATGGCGAAAAAATCAGTGACATCACCGATATTCGTGGCACCGCTTTTATCCGCAAAGGCATTCCCGAACAGTGGCTAGAGGTGGATTCTACCCAAATAGATCGCCCTGGGCCGGTGGCGGCACACCCTGACCCTTATGAAATGAAGATGGCCAATGACCCCACTTGCGCCACACAAAACAATGGCCAAGCGGACGCCGGCGCCAGCAATAACGCGAATTTGACTAATGACGGCAGCAAAATCATACAGTTTCAACGGCGCCAAAAAGTGCCACGTGAGTTGCAAGTCATACGCTTGCCGTCTTATGAAGAGGTGCTACAAGACCCTGTGCTGTACGCCCATGCCTCGCGCATTCTGCATTTAGAAGCCAATCCGGGCAATGCGCGTGCCTTGGTGCAACGGCATGGTGAGCGCGATGTGTGGTTAAATCCACCGCCCATCCCATTAAGCACAAAAGAAATGGATTATGTGTATGACTTGCCGTATGCGCGTAAACCTCATCCTAGCTATGGCGATGCCAAGATTCCAGCGTGGGAGATGATACGGTTCTCGGTGAATATTATGCGTGGTTGTTTTGGTGGCTGTACTTTCTGTTCCATTACCGAGCATGAAGGGCGCATTATTCAGAGTCGTTCCGAGCAAAGTATCTTGCATGAAATTGAAGAGATACGCGACAAAGTGCCCGGCTTTACTGGCGTGATTTCTGACTTAGGTGGTCCAACCGCCAATATGTATCGCATGGCTTGTAAGTCGGCCGATATTGAGAAAGCCTGTCGCAAGCTATCTTGCGTGTATCCCGGCATTTGTGAAAATCTCAATACCGATCATAGCGCGCTCATACAGCTGTATCGCAAAGCACGCAATATCAAGGGCGTGAAAAAAATCCTGATCGGTTCCGGTTTGCGTTATGACCTTGCGGTGACCTCGCCGGAGTATGTCAAAGAGTTGGCGCAACACCATGTCGGGGGGTATTTAAAAATTGCCCCTGAACATTCCGAAGACAATGTGCTATCCAAAATGATGAAACCCGGTATGGGCAGTTATCATCAGTTTAAGCAGATGTTTGAGATGTATTCCAAACAAGCCGGCAAGCAGCAATTCTTAATCCCTTACTTTATCGCTGCCCACCCCGGCACCACTGACCAAGATATGCTGCATTTGGCGCTTTGGTTAAAGCAAAATAATTTCCGCTTAGACCAAGTGCAAACCTTTACCCCTACGCCTATGGCCATGGCCACCGCAATGTATCACTCGGGCAAAAATCCTTTACGCAAAGTGACCGCGGATAGCGAAGATGTGGTGATTCCACGCGCTGGTGGGGTGCGACGTTTGCACAAAGCATTTTTGCGCTATCACGATCCTGCCAACTGGCCGATGTTACGCGAGGCGTTAAAGCGCATGGGTAGGGCGGACTTAATCGGCAATGGGAAAAAACATCTAGTGCCCGCCTATCAACCGATAGGCGCAACGCCTCGTGGAACGCTGCGCAACAAAACGCAGGCCAAGCCAGTGTTTAATCGCGGCGCGATCAAGGCGGCGAGCGCATCGAATAAGAGCGCAAGCCCAGCCAATAAAGCGCAGCATTCTGGCAAGCCTAGCGCTAAGCCCAATGTGAAGCGTTAATCAGTCTGAAGCGTTAACCAGTCTTAAGCGTTAATTAGCGTTAAGCGTTTAAATCCAAGCAATCCTCAAGTAATTTCGTTGACCAATATAGTTGACTTCCCATGGTTGATAAAAGTGTTGAACCTATACGCTTTTTGCCTAGTCAGACTGGAAGTATTTTTAAGGAGAACGTTTTGGCTGCCCTATTAAGAATTGTCCTGTTAGTCTTGTTACTGGTGCATTCCGCATTCGCAGCGGATAAAGGCCTGTTGTGGAAAGTGCAATCACCGCAGGGGGTGACCAGTTATTTATTGGGCACCATGCACAGCGACGATAAGCGCATCACCGAATTTAATCAGCCGCTTAAAGATGCCTTCAAAAGCAGTGAAATCTTTATGCTGGAAGCCTTGCCACCGCGCAGCCCAGCAGTCTTTCTATTGCCGCAGGGCGATGTGTCAGCCTTATTAACCGAGCAAGAATTTGACCGTGTGCGCGAGTTGGCGGAATACCACAGCATGCATATCGAGGCGGCGATGCGTATGAAGCCCTGGTTATTGGCGGTGATTTTTGATTTGCCTAAACCCAAGGCGATGTATTCCATGGATGAAATCCTGTTATCTGATGCCAGCGAGCAAAACAAGCTGGTATTGGGTTTAGAAAACACGCAAAGCCATTTTTCAGTACTAGACAGCTTTTCTATGGATCAGCAATTGACCATGCTGCGCGCTGTATTAAAGCGCTCGCAAGCGCAAAAAGAAAAAGATTTTGAACGCCTGTTAGCGGTATATCGTTCTGGTCAACTGGACAAAATCGCTGCGGTAGATGACGAAATCACTGGCGGTATGCTACCTAAGCCTTTGTGGCAGGAAATGCGCCAAAAATTGATTACTGAACGTAATCAAACCATGTTGGATAGCTTTGTCTCGCAAGCGCAACAACACAGCGTATTCGCGGCGGTAGGCGCTTCTCATTTGGGTGGTGAAGATGGTCTATTAAACAGACTAAGACAAGCCGGCTATCAAGTTTCCCCTGTATCGCAGTAATCTCTTGTATCAATACTCACCCCATTCGCAGTGCTTGGGGTGAGTTTGTCTTTTGGGTCTATTTAGGGCTATCAATTTTGCCCCAAATACATTCCAATCTGATAACCATCAGAGCGCATAAAGATTAATTTAAAACAATTTTTTTCTTTAAATAGAGTAGTATTTATTCTTCAAGTAGTAATATAATATTCAAGCAGTTCAACGTGAACTGCGTTTAAAATTAGTACCAGTATGAGTGAGAGTTTTATCTTACATTC
>CAYNLW010000070.1:0-3775 GCA_964398195.1 uncultured Methylophilaceae bacterium
CCCATCAATTCACGGTTTTTTAATACCGCGTTGTCGCCTTCTAGCACTTGTATCATGACCGGACCAGAAATCATAAATTTAACCAAGTCATTGAAGAAAGGACGCGCTTTGTGCACCGCGTAAAAGCCTTCCGCTTCGGCTTGGCTTAAATGTGCCATTTTGGCAGCGACGATTTTCAGGCCAGCGTTTTCAAAACGGGAATAAATCTGACCAATTACATTTTTTGCCACTGCGTCAGGTTTGATAATGGATAAAGTGCGTTCTAATGCCATAAAAGACTCCAAAGTGAATAAAAACAAACGAAAAAATTACAAAAATTGAAAGAGCGCTAACATACCATTTTCAGGGGCTTTTATAAAGGGAAAACATGCCCTGAACTGGCTAAGCACTAGCGCTTAATTAGCCGCCGCGCGTTGCCGGCGTATCTCATATAAAGCGATGCCACTGGCGACTGATACGTTGAGGCTTTGTACGCTGCCTAGCATAGGGATTTTGACCAGCGTGTCGCAGTTTTCTTCGGTTAAGCGGCGCAGGCCGCTGCCTTCGGCGCCTAATACGATGGCCAAGGGGCCAGTGAGGGCGGCTTGTGATAGCTCTTGATGGGCTTCAGCGCTGGTACCGACTACGAACACACCTTTGTCTTTTAGCTCGCGTATGCTTCTGGCGAGGTTGGTCACGGTGATAAACGGCACAGTTTCTGCCGCGCCACTAGCCACTTTACGCACGGTGGCATTAAGCCCCACCGCTCTATCTTTGGGGGCGATAACAGCGTGCACGCCCATGGCGTCAGCCACGCGCAGACAAGCGCCTAGATTATGTGGGTCTTCTACCCCGTCCAGTACCAATAGCAATACAGGCTCGGTTAAATCGGACTCTAGGATATCGTCGATATCTTTATACGGCATCACGCTATCTAGCACTCTTGCCACCACCCCTTGGTGGCGCCCATTCACGCCGGCGATGCCGTCTAGCCGCTGTCTATCTAACTCCATCACCCGTACATTGTATTGCTTGGCGATATGTTGCAAATCGCGCATACGCGCATCTATGCGGTCTTTGTCTATCATCACTTCTTGTATGCTGGCGGCGTTCTGCCGTAAGCGACTTTGTATGGCATGAAAGCCAAAAATAATTCTGCTCTGACTCAATTGTTTTCCTATCTTCTGTTGGATTTTTTAGCTTTACTCGATGTTGCCTTTTTTGCTGTTGCGCGCTTGCCAGCCGATGGCTTGGCTTTAGCCGAACTAGCTTTCCCTGTTTTAGCATACGGCGACTGACTGGTTTTTTTATCTTTACTACCAGTTCTACTGTGACTGCCAGTTGCATTTCCCCTGCTCGATCTATTGGGTTGCGCAGCAGGCGCAAGCCCACTGGACTTTTTGCTGGGACGATATTCGGCCAAGTATTGATCGGGCAAGATGGCCGCCAGCGCGTCGTATTGTTTAGCCTGATGTTGCTCGGCCAAGACAAAGTCTATGCGTGAGGTTTCTAAATCTACTCGGCTGACTTTGACATGCAATCGGTCGCCCAAACGGAAACGCGCGCCAGTGCGCTCGCCACGCATTTCATGGCGCATTTTGTCGTATTCAAAATAGTCATTGCCTAGCTCGGTCACGTGCAACAAGCCCTCTATCATTAAATCGTCTAAGGCGACAAATAGGCCAAAGCTGGTCACGCCAGCCACGGTGCCGGCAAATTCTTCGCCCAGCTTATCTTGCATAAAGAAGCATTTCAGCCACGCATTGACATCGCGCGTGGCATCGTCGGCGCGCCGCTCGGTCATGGAACAATGTTGGCCTAACTCGTGCCAATGATTATTGCCATATTGCTTGCCTTGTAATACCGCCTTGATGGCTCTATGCACCAATAAGTCGGGATAACGGCGGATAGGCGAAGTAAAGTGGGTATAAGCCTCATAAGCCAAGCCAAAATGGCCAGCATTGTCTGGGCTATACACCGCTTGCTGCATAGAGCGCAGCAGCACCGTTTGTAGCAAAGCGGCATCGGGGCGGTCTTTAATGCGGCTAAGTAATTTTTGGTAATCTTTGGCTTGAGGGTTATCGCCACCGCCTACGCTAAAGCCGACCTCGCCCATAAAGGTGCGCAGCGTTTCTAGCTTTTCTGGCGTGGGGCCTTCATGCACGCGATATAAAGCGGGGTGTTGATGATGGCTAAGAAAATCCGCTGCACATACATTAGCGGCCAACATACATTCCTCAATCAAGCGGTGTGCATCGTTTCTGACGCTGGGGACGATTTTTTCTATCTTGCCGTCTTGATTAAAAATCATCAGCGTTTCTTGGCTTTCAAACTCAATCGCACCGCGCTTTTCACGCAACACCAAGGACAATTTAAAGAACTGATTGAGATGCTGCAAATGCGGCACTAACCAAGCGTATTGTTGCGCTAACTCGCCTTCGGGCTCGGTCAATATCTGGTGCACTTGGGTATAAGTCATACGCGCTTTGGAATTCATCACCGAGGGATAAAACTCATAGCGTTTGACCTGCCCCAAGGCATCAATCTGCATATCGCATACCATACACAGCCTATCCACTTTGGGATTGAGCGAGCATAGGCCGTTAGATAAGGCTTCTGGCAACATAGGAATGACGCGGCGCGGGAAATACACCGAGTTGCCACGT
Source organism: uncultured Methylophilaceae bacterium (assembly GCA_964398195.1). Lineage (GTDB taxonomy): Bacteria > Pseudomonadota > Gammaproteobacteria > Burkholderiales > Methylophilaceae > RFPI01. The sequence continues at coordinate 2,646 of CAYNLW010000070.1, forward strand.
TCATAAGCGTCTTTATCCAGCGCGTCTTGTGGGCGCACATAAAAACTCACATCGGCAATCGCCACCACCAAGCGCCAGCCTTTGCCTTGCGGCTCACAATACACCGCGTCATCAAAATCGCGCGCGGTTTCGCCATCAATGGTAATTAAGGGCAATTCACGCAAATCGCGCCGGCCTTGAAAATCTTTAGCTTGCACTTGCGCGGAATAGCTTTCTGCTAGCTTGATCGCCGCTGGGGAAAACTGGTGTGGCAATTGATGTTTGCGCAAAGCGATTTCAATTTCCATGCCGGGGTCGGCGTAATTGCCTAGCACCTCTATCACTTTGCCTATCGGCTTGGCATAAGCAGAAGGCTGTTCTATCAGTTGCACCATCACCACTTGACCGGGCTTGGCCTGCATATCTTGCCCAGGGGCGATAAAGATATCTTGATGCACGCGCTTATCTTCTGCGGCGACAAAAGTAACGCCTTGTTCGCGCATTAAGCGACCGACTAATTGCTGGGTATTGTGTTGCAAAACCTCAACGATTTTGCCCTCTGGTCGGCCACGTCTATCCACGCCCACAGGCCGCACGATAACGCGGTCGCCATGTAATACCTGCGCCATTTCTTTATTGGAAAGAAAAATATCCTCGCCGCCCTGCTCCGGAATCAAAAAGCCAAAACCGTCAGCGTGACCTTGGATAGTGCCGGTAATCAAATGCAGCTTTTGCGTGATACACAGCGCATTGCGGCGGTTACGCATAATTTGTCCATCGCGCTCCATGGCGTTTAAACGACGCAAAAAAACTTCCTGCTCATGTGAGTCGATTTCTAACAAACGGAACAAATCCTCGACGAACACAGGCACGCCCTGCTGCTCCATCACCTGTAGAATATATTCACGACTAGGGATTGGGTGTGTATAATTCTCTCTTTCGCGTGAAGCATGTGGATCTTTGGATAAGCGGCGAGCTGCCTGGCTTGGTTTTCTGGGCAAAATAGTTGTTCCTTTGACTGTCTTTCGGTAAAATGCCGCGCTTTGCAAGTATAGCCCAAGTGGCGGAATTGGTAGACGCGCATGGTTCAGGTCCATGTGCCTTCGGGTGTGGAGGTTCGAGTCCTCTCTTGGGCACCAGCATTATAGCTT
>CAYNLW010000071.1:0-3680 GCA_964398195.1 uncultured Methylophilaceae bacterium
GACATAAATCGCTTTTTGCCCTGAGTGCTTTAAAGTAAAATATCCGTCCATCAGGGAATCTTCAAAAACGTATTTCTAGAAAAGTATTTTCATGACTCAATATGTCTTCGTTACTGGTGGTGTAGTTTCTTCTCTCGGCAAAGGGATAGCCGCAGCCTCTTTAGGCGCCATACTTGAATCGCGTGGTATCAAAATCACCATGCTCAAGCTAGACCCTTATATCAATGTGGACCCCGGCACCATGAGCCCTTTTCAGCACGGCGAGGTATTTGTCACCGATGATGGCGCTGAAACAGACTTAGACTTGGGTCATTACGAGCGTTTTATCAGCTCGCGCATGAGTAAGCGTAATAACTTCACTACTGGGCAAATTTACGAAAGCGTCATCAAAAAAGAACGTCGTGGTGAGTATCTAGGCAAAACAGTGCAAGTGATTCCGCATATCACCGATGAAATCAAAGCGCATATCAAACGTGGCGCAGAAGGCGCTGAAGTGGCTATCGTGGAAGTAGGTGGTACGGTCGGTGATATTGAGTCTTTGCCATTTTTAGAAGCGATTCGGCAAATGGGTGTAGAAGAAGGGCGCAATAACACCTGTTACATACACCTGACTTTGTTGCCATATATTCCCACCGCCGGCGAATTAAAAACCAAACCTACCCAGCACTCAGTCAAAGAGCTACGCGAAATTGGTATTCAACCAGATATCTTGTTGTGTCGTGCCGATCGCGATATTCCCGACGAAGAACGCAAAAAAATCGCCTTATTCACCAATGTAACGGCTGAGGCAGTTATTTCAGCGGTCGATGCTAAATCCATCTATCAAATTCCTGGATTGTTGCACGCGCAAAAGCTAGACGAAATCGTCTGCAATAAATTGCAACTCAAAGCGAAAGCAGCCGATTTATCCAGCTGGCAGAAAATTGTCGATGCCTTGGCGCACCCCAAATATCAAGTGGATATTGCCTTTGTGGGCAAATATGTAGATTTAACCGAATCTTATAAATCACTGACCGAGGCGCTGATACACGCCGGTGTGCATACCCGTGCCAAAGTGAATATCCATTTTATGGACTCTGAAGAGATAGAACAAAACGGCATAGGCAAATTAGCCGAGATGGATGCCATTCTCGTGCCCGGTGGCTTTGGCAAGCGCGGTACCGAGGGCAAAATTAAAGCCATACAATACGCACGCGAAGCGCATAAGCCATATCTAGGGATTTGTCTTGGTATGCAGTTGGCGGTGATTGAATTTGCTCGTCATGTGGCCAATTTAAGCCATGCCAATAGCACCGAGTTTGATGCCAATACCCCGCAAGCGGTGGTCGGTTTGATTACTGAATGGCAGAATGCCGATGGCAAAGTGGAAACCCGCAGTCAAGACTCAGACCTAGGCGGTACCATGCGACTAGGCGCGCAGCGTTGTCCGATACAGCCCAATACTTTAGCCGCCAAAATTTACGGCAGCGAAGTGAACGAGCGTCATCGTCATCGCTATGAAGTGAATAATCATTATGTTGAGCAACTGAAAGCGGCTGGTTTAGTTATCTCCGCCAGAACTCCTAGCGAGCAATTATGCGAGATGATAGAGCTTCCGCAAGCGGTGCATCCTTGGTTCGTGGCTTGTCAATTCCACCCAGAATTTACTTCCAACCCGCGTACCGGGCACCCATTATTTAAATCTTATATTCAGGCTGCATTAGCCGCCAAAGGAATAACAGCATGAAATTATGTGGCTTTGAAGTAGGCCTGCAGCAGCCGATTTTTTTGATTGCTGGCCCATGCGTGATTGAATCGCAACAAATGGCGATTGATACCGCGGGTGAGCTAAAAGCGCTATGCCAGCAGCTAGGTATCCCCTTTATTTATAAATCCTCGTACGACAAAGCTAACCGCAGTTCCAATAAAACCTTCCGTGGCTTTGGCATGGAGCAGGGGCTTAAGATATTGTCTGAAGTACAAAAGCAAATCGGTGTGCCAGTATTAACCGATGTGCATACCGAGGATCAGGTCAAAGAAGTGGCTAGTGTGGTAGATGTTTTACAAACCCCCGCTTTTCTTTGTCGGCAAACCGACTTTATTACCGCCGTCGCCACCTGTGGCAAGCCGGTCAATATTAAAAAAGGCCAATTTCTTGCCCCGCACGATATGAAACAAGTGGTGCAAAAAGCCAAAGATGCTAGCGGCGGAGCGGACAATATTATGGTCTGTGAGCGTGGTGTTTCGTTTGGCTATAACACGCTGGTGTCAGATATGCGTAGCTTGGTGATTATGCGAGAAACCCAATGCCCAGTGGTATTTGACGCTACCCACTCGGTGCAACAGCCCGGTGGTCAAGGCGATAAAAGCGGTGGACAACGTGAGTTTGTGCCAGTATTGGCAAGAGCAGCGGTGGCTTCCGGTATCGCAGGGCTATTTATGGAAACCCACCCCAACCCTGCACAAGCGCTATCCGATGGTCCGAATGCTTGGCCACTGGGCAAGATGAAAGCCTTGTTGCAAGTGTTGATAGAATTAGACCATGTAGTGAAACAGGCTGGCTTAATTGAAGATAGCCTAAGTAGTTAATCTGTAAGCCATCAAAAATTAATCATACAAATTCGAGGAAACAAAATGAGTGCAATCGTTGATGTCATCGCCCGTGAAATTATGGACTCTCGTGGCAATCCCACAGTAGAGGCCGATGTTCTATTAGAGTCCGGCATTATTGGCCGTGCCGCTGTGCCATCTGGCGCTTCCACTGGCACCAAAGAGGCGGTGGAGTTGCGCGATGGCGATAGTCAGCGCTATTTAGGTAAAGGCGTGTTGCAAGCGGTGGAAAACGTCAATACTGAAGTTGCCGAAGCGGTGATAGGTCTAGATGTCGAAGAACAAAGTTTTATCGACCAAACGCTGATTGATTTAGACGGCACAGAAAACAAAGCGCGACTTGGTGCCAATGCGCTGTTAGCGGTTTCTATGGCTTGTGCCAGAGCCGCAGCCGATGAGTCTGGCTTGCCTTTATATCGCTATTTAGGCGGTTCCGCTTTTATGCAATTGCCTACCCCTATGATGAATATTATCAATGGCGGGGCACACGCAGAAAACAGCGTGGACATGCAAGAATTTATGATTATCCCCGCCGGCTTGCCTAGCTTCCGTGATGCCTTGCGTTGCGGTGCAGAAGTATTTCATCAATTGAAAAAAATCCTGCATAAACAAGGCTTAGCGACTACTGTGGGCGATGAAGGTGGCTTTGCGCCGGACTTGCCCTCTAACGAAGCCGCTATTCAATATATTTTAGATGCCATTTCTGCTGCTGGTTATGAGCCAGGGCGCGATGTGGTGCTAGGTTTAGATTGCGCCAGCTCAGAGTTTTACAAAGATGGTAAATATCACCTTGAATCCGAGGGGCTGCAATTAAGCTCCGCGCAATTTGCCGACTACCTTGCTACATGGGCAGATAAATATCCCATTATCAGTATAGAAGATGGCATGAGTGAGCATGACTGGGACGGCTGGAAGTTGCTAACAGATCGCCTAGGTCGCAATGTGCAGTTGGTGGGCGATGATTTATTCGTCACCAATGCCAAGATTTTGCGCGAGGGCATCGCCAAAGGGGTGGCCAACTCAGTATTGATCAAGGTCAATCAAATCGGCACCTTAACGGAAACCTTCCAAACTATAGAAACCGCCAAGCG
>CAYNLW010000072.1:0-3587 GCA_964398195.1 uncultured Methylophilaceae bacterium
TGGCTTCTAGCTTGTGCCATAACGGTGTGTGCTCGGGCAACACATCGTAAAAGCCTTTAATGGATTGGAATTTGTTCATATGGAAAAACTCTTGAAGGTAGTTGGTAAGTAATCGTTAGTGTTCACTGCTTAGGTTTAACTGCTTGGGTTTAACTGCTTGGCTTCATTTGCCGCTGTCTTTTGCTAGGCCACGGTCTTTTATTCGGCCTGAGAAACTGCTTGTATAGGAATCACTTTGCTGGCCTGTTCGCGTCGCAAACGTCCGCCCGGCGCGAAATTTTCTTGCACATATTGCGCCACAATGGCTTGAAACTCTTGCGCGATATGCTCGCCTTTGAGGGTGACGGTTTTTTCGCCATCGACAAACACCGGCGCCACTGGCACTTCGCCTGTGCCGGGCAAGCTAATCCCGATATTGGCTAGTTTAGATTCACCCGGACCATTCACCACACAACCCATCACCGCCACGCTCATATTTTCTACACCGGGATAGTCATTGCGCCAAATCGGCATTTGATCGCGCAAATAACGCTGAATTTGTTGCGCCAGTTCTTGGAAGAAGGTCGAGGTGGTGCGTCCACAGCCTGGGCAGGCGGTCACCAAGGGGGTGAAGGAGCGTATGCCCATGGTTTGCAAAATCTCTTGCGCCACCACCACTTCACGGGTACGCGATTCATTGGGTTCTGGCGTCAGGCTGACGCGGATAGTGTCGCCTATGCCCTGTTGCAACAAGATAGCCAAAGCAGCGGTTGAGGCGACGATGCCTTTGGAGCCCATGCCGGCTTCGGTCAAGCCCAAGTGCAAGGGGTATTGGCAACGCTCGGCCAAGGCTTGGTATATCAACACGAGGTCTTGCACCGCGCTGACTTTGCAGGAAATAACGATTTGATTGGCGGGCAAACCCAGCTGCTGGGCTTGTTCGGCGCTTTCTAAGGCAGACTGTATCAAGGCCTCGCGCATCAAGGCTTGCGAGCTAAGTGGCTGAGCTAATTTGCCGTTATCGTCCATCATTTGCGCCAATTTAGCTTGGTCTAAACTGCCCCAATTAACGCCTATACGTATCGGTTTATTAAAGCGGATGGCGGTTTCTATCATGGAGGCAAATTGTTCATCACGCTTGCTGCCCTTGCCTACATTGCCGGGATTGATGCGATATTTGGCTAGCGCTTGTGCGCAATCGGGATAGGCCTTGAGTAATTTATGGCCATTAAAATGAAAGTCGCCTACCAAGGGCACATTGCAACCTAGCGCATCTAAACGCTGGCGTATGGTGGCGACTTGCGCAGCTGCTTCGGCAGAGTTGACCGTGATACGCACCACTTCTGAGCCAGCTTGCCATAGTTGTAATACTTGTTGCACCGTGGCTTCGGCGTCAGCGGTATCAGTATTGGTCATGGACTGCACCACCACAGGCGCACCGCCGCCGACCAGCACATGGCCGACCATCACTTGCAAGGTTTTACGGCGCACTAGGGGATTTTGCAAAACACTACTCCAGATTTAATTTGGCGACATTGTTTTCGGTGTATTGCGTTAGGTTGACCTCTTTACCATGCGCATACAACTTGGTGCCATTCACATTACCTATGATGAGCTTTAATGGCGGAAAGCCAGACACCACATTTTGGCTATTTGCCTCGGCTAATTTGTTATACAGCGAGCGCCCTTGCACATCGCGTACGCTAGTCCAAGATTGCTCGGAAAATACCAATTTAATTTCAATTTGCCCTTGTTTCACTGGACCAGTTTGATTGACTAGGTCAGTTGATTTTTCTTGTTGGTCAGATTGCGCAGTCACATCAGCCACCAATTTATCTTTATCTAAGGGGGCAGGCTCGTTAGCAGAATCCGCCATATTTTCTTGCCCGTTACTAATCGCGCTATCCGCTTGTGTAGCGCGGGTGACATACCACAAATAGCCGGCAGCGATACACAGCACTAGCAAGAACGCGCTTAAGGACACCAAACGCACGCCTTTTTTTAGCGCACGCTGACGTTTGACTGTCTTTTGCAAAGCCTCGGTGGTGACATGAATATCGGCGCGTTGTTGCGGAAAAAGCTGCTTATGGGTGGCCAGCAATTGCTGGTCATCGATTTCTAATAAGCGCGCATAACTGCGTAGATAACCGCGAGCAATATCGGTGCGCATCAGGGTTTCATCGTCAGCCTCTAAAGCTTGAATTTTGCTGATGGATAGCTTGAGTCTATCGGCCACTTGGGCGATGGATAAATTTTTAGATTCGCGGATTTGTTTTAATAAACCACCCAATAATTCGCTTTGTTCTTGCATGCCAACCTCCCTTATTCTGCCACCAACGCTAAGCGTAGGCTGCGCTTGGTTTTATCTTGCACTTGCCCGGCCAGTTGTCCGCAGGCAGCGTCTATATCATCGCCACGGGTTTTGCGGGTGGTGACCACATAACCTTGTTGCAACAACACTTCTCTAAAGCGACGAATATTATCTGGGCTGGAAGTTTGATAGCCGCTGTTAGGGAAAGGATTAAATGGAATGAGATTAAATTTGCATGGCACATCGCGCACCAATTCTAGTAGTTGCAGCGCGTGCTGCACGCTGTCATTGACCTCATGCAACATCACATATTCGAAAGTAATAAAGTCGCGTGGGGCAAAGTCTAAATAACGCTGACAAGCAGCCATCAGTTCAGCCAAAGGATATTTTTGGTTAATAGGCACGATTTCATCGCGCAAGGCATCGTTAGGCGCGTGTAAAGAAACCGCCAAAGCCACTGGGCAATCATGCTTAAGCTTATCCATCGCTGGCACTAATCCGCTGGTGGATAGGGTCACGCGGCGGCGGCTTAAGCCATATGCGGAGTCGTCCAACATAATCTGCATGGCGCTCACCACATTGTCGTAATTGGCCAGCGGTTCACCCATGCCCATCATCACCACATTGCTGATAATGCGGTCATCAGCGGATAACAATTCATAGTCAGGCGCATGTCTGAGCGACTCGTTGGCAAGCCATAGCTGGCCTATGATTTCTGCTACCGAAAGATTGCGATTAAAGCCTTGTCTGCCGGTGGAACAGAAGGTGCAAGCGAGCGCACAGCCGACTTGCGAGGAGACACACAAAGTGCCTCGGTCTTGTTCGGGGATAAACACTGTTTCAACTGCATTACCAGCGCCAGCTTCTATCAACCATTTGCGCGTGCCGTCATCTGACACTTGCTCTAATTGAATCGCTGGCGGCTGAATGCAGACTTGCTCAGCCAAACGGCTACGCAAGCTTTTCGCGATATCGGTCATCTGCTCGAGATCACGCACCCCATAATGGTGTATCCAACGCATCAACTGTTTGGCGCGAAACGGCTTCTCGCCCATTTCAACGAAATAGTCAGCCAGTTGTGCTTGGGTAAAATCGAGCAGATTAATCATTTAGCCAAAGAAATATTTGATTTCAATCGCAGCGTTTTCTAATGAATCTGAACCATGCACCGCGTTAGCGTCTATGCTTTTAGCAAAGTCAGCACGGATAGTGCCTGGCGCAGCTTCTTTAGGGTTGGTAGCGCCCATCAATTCACGGTTTTTTAATACCGCGTTGTCGCCTTCTAGCACTTGTATCA
>CAYNLW010000073.1:0-3567 GCA_964398195.1 uncultured Methylophilaceae bacterium
CTGCTTAGCATTAAAGGTTTTTGGGGAGTCGCCAAGCTGGTTAAGGCACCGGATTTTGATTCCGGCATGCGAAGGTTCGAATCCTTCCTCCCCAGCCAAGATGGATGAGCGTGTAAGCACTACACGCTTTTTTGTTTTATAGCTTTTCCTGACATTCGTTTAATCAACATGACGAGGAACCGCACTGTGGCCAGAGGCGACATTATGGTATTTACCGGCACAGCGAATCCCAAGCTGGCCGAGATAGTAGTGCAACATTTGGGCATACAAATGGGTCGCGCCACGGTTGATCGTTTTAGCGACGGCGAAGTCATGGTCGAGCTGCTAGACAATGTGCGTGGCAAAGATGTGTTCTTATTGCAATCCACTTGCCAACCAGTGAATGACAGCTTGATGGAAGTGATGGTCATGGTCGATGCGCTGCGTCGTGCTTCTGCCGGCCGCATTACCGCCGCCATTCCATATTTTGGCTATTCGCGCCAAGACCGCCGTCCTCGCTCAGCGCGGGTGGCAATTACGGCAAAAGTGGTGGCGAATATGCTGACCAGCGTGGGGGTTAATCGTTTGTTGACCATGGATCTGCACTCAGACCAGATTCAAGGCTTTTTCGATATCCCGGTAGATAATATCTACGCTTCGCCGGTGTTATTAAGTGATTTAACCAAGCAAGATCACGACAATTTAGTGGTGGTCTCGCCTGACGTAGGGGGTGTGGTGCGTGCCCGCGCCCTAGCGAAACAAATGGGTTCAGATTTGGCGATTATCGATAAGCGCCGTCCTAAACCCAATGTTTCCAAAGTGATGAATATTATTGGTGATGTGGCAGGCCGTACCTGCATCATTATGGACGATATGGTGGATACCGCTAACACCTTGTGTGAAGCGGCCACCGCGCTGAAATTAAAAGGCGCACTGAAGGTGATGGCCTATTGTACTCACCCCGTGTTATCTGGCTCTGCGGTAGAACGCATCGCCTTCTCGGATTTAGATGAGTTGGTGGTGACGGATACTATCCCGCTACGCGATGACGCAAGACGCTGTAGCAAAGTGCGTCAATTGACGGTAGGCGAATTGATGGCAGAAACCATACGTCGTATTAGCAATGAAGATTCGGTTAGTTCTCTGTTTGAGGACTAATTTTTAGCTGGCAACTGGTCGCGGAAGTCAGCATTCACCCATGTCCTGATCATCAGGCATGTAATTTAGGAGTAGCAAATGGCAATTGAAATTAGAGCAACGCTGCGCAATGCGAAAGGAACGGGTGCGAGCCGCCGTCTTCGTCGCGCAGGTAAAGTACCGGGCATTATTTATGGTGCCCACAAAGACGCAGTGAATGTGGAATTTGACCACAAAGAACTGTTTTTGGAATTCCGTCACGAAGCCTTCCACGCTTCTATTTTGACCTTGAATTTAGAGGGCAATAAAGAATCCGTGTTATTGCGTGACTATCAAATGCACCCAGTGCGCAACACTTTGCAACATATCGACTTTCAACGCGTTAGCGCGACAGAGAAGATACACGTGAAAGTGCCATTGCACTTTATCAATGCAGAAATCTGCCCAGGCGTGAAATTGAATGGCGGTATTGCTGGACATATCTTGACCGAAGCGGATATCAGCTGCTTGCCTAAAGATTTGCCAGAGTTTATCGAAGTCGATATGGGCAATTTGAATATTGGTCAATCTATCCACTTGTCAGAAATCAAACTGCCAGCTGGCGTAGAGTTTGTCCAACTCGCCCACGGCAATGACGCCGCTGTGGCCAGCGTGGCCAAGACCCGTGGCTCTTCTGCAGCCGATGATGAAGCTGCAGATGCACCAGCCGCTGAGGCACCAGCCGCCGAAGGCTAATTTAGCCATGAAGCAAACCATAACGCGCGTTTCCTAATTAGGGCGCGCGTTATTTTTTTGAGTGAGCCAGATGTCCGCTATCCAACTAATCGTCGGTCTGGGAAATCCAGGCAATGAATACCGCGATACCCGCCACAACGCAGGGTTTTGGTGGATAGATGAGATTTGTGCGCAGACCGGCGCCAAACTGCATAGCGAAAGCAAATTCTTTGGCCAAGTCGGCAAGCTACCCGGCAAAGAAGTGTGGTTGTTAAAACCTGATACCTTTATGAATGCCAGTGGCCGCGCCGTGGCTGCCTTGGCAAAGTTTTATAAAATTCCAGTGCAAGCCATTTTGGTGGTGCATGATGAATTAGATTTACCGGTCGGTAGCGCCAAGTTTAAACAAGGCGGCGGACACGGCGGGCATAATGGCCTTAGAGATATTATTGCGCAGTTGGGCGCAGACTTTTGGCGGCTGAGGATAGGCATAGGCCACCCCGGCAAAAGCAGCGAAGGCAAGCGTGAGCAAGTGGTGAATTTCGTGTTGCACGCACCCAGTCGGCAAGAGATGCAAGCCATTAGCCTTTCCATAGACGACAGCAGCCGCTTGCTGGATAGCCTGTTACAAGGCGAGTTTGAGCAAGCAATGCTAAAGTTACATAGCAAATCCAATACCTAAAGAGAGCAACTCATGAAATGTGGCATCGTAGGACTTCCCAATGTCGGGAAATCAACCTTATTTAACGCAATCACCAAAGCTGGCATCGCCGCAGAGAACTATCCGTTCTGCACCATAGAGCCGAATGTAGGCGTGGTGGAAGTGCCAGACCCACGTTTGCAACCGCTGATTGATATCGTGCAACCGCAAAATGTGCAGCCCGCCATCGTCGAGTTCGTCGATATCGCTGGCTTGGTGGCCGGCGCTTCTAAAGGCGAAGGCTTGGGCAACAAATTCCTTGCCAATATTCGTGAGACTGACGCTATCGCCCACGTGGTGCGTTGCTTTAATGATGCCAATGTGGTGCACGTGGCGAATAGGGTCGATCCGCTAGCCGATATTGACACCATCAATACCGAATTGGCTTTGGCAGATATGGAAACGGTAGAAAAGACCTTGCAACGCGAAGGCAAAAAAGCCAAGTCTGGCGACAAAGAAGCCATCGCCTTGTGCAATCTGTTAGCGCGTGTGCAGGAAGGCCTCAACCAAGGCAAAGCGGTGCGCACGCTAGGCTTAAGCAGTGATGAACAGCAGCTACTGAAACCGCTGTGTTTAATTACAGTAAAACCAGTGATGTATATCGCCAACGTGGACGAGCAAGGTTTTAGCAACAACCCGCTATTAGAAAAAGTGCAAGCGCTAGGCCAGCAAGAAAATGCCCCTGTAGTCAGCATCTGCGCCAAGATAGAAGCGGAAATCTCCGACCTCAGCGACGAAGACAAGCTGTTATTCCTGTCCGAGCTAGGCCTAGAAGAACCCGGCCTGAATCGCGTAATCCGCGCCGCCTATCAATTGCTAGGTCTAGAAACCTACTTCACCGCCGGCGTCAAAGAAGTGCGCGCATGGACCATACGCAAAGGCGCCACCGCCCCCCAAGCCGCCGGTGTTATCCACACCGATTTCGAAAAAGGCTTCATCCGCGCCGAAGTCATCAGCTACCCCGACTACGTTCATTACAAAGGCGAACAAGCCGCCAAAGAAGCCGGCAAAATGCGCCTAGAAGGCAAAGACTACAT
>CAYNLW010000074.1:0-3544 GCA_964398195.1 uncultured Methylophilaceae bacterium
GTGGTGCTGGCATGTATTTTTTTGGTAATCGTCATGGCAGTTTCCTTGTTTAATATTGTGTAAAACTTTGTGTATTATTTTGTGTATTTATTCAAATGTCAATGCCATAAATTTCCCAACGATTCAATCTAACTCACGGTAAAATATCGCTTTTGTAATAAAGGTTGGTGATGGTTTGGAAACCTAATACAACGGTGGCGGCGGTGGTTTGTCGCGATGGGCGCTTTTTGATGGTGGAGGAGGATACTGCCGAGGGGGTGCGCATTAATCAGCCGGCGGGGCATTTGGAGCAAGGCGAGTCTTTGTTTGAGGCGGTGCGGCGCGAGACGCTGGAGGAGACGGCGTATGAGTTTAGCGCGACTGAGTTGTTGGGGGTTTATCATTGGCAGCGGCCGGCGCGGGATATTACTTATTTGCGCTTTGCTTTTGTTGGCCAGCTTGGGCAGCACCATGCAGAGCGGGCGTTGGACCAAGGGATTATTCGGGCGGTGTGGTTGACGCGCGAGGAGTTGCTGGCGCAGCAGGCTTTGCACCGTAGTCCGCAGGTGATGCAATGTGTTGACGACTACTTGGCGGGGCAGCGTTTTCCTTTGCAACTGATACGTCATTTTTTATAAGCTTTGTGCACTTTTCAGCACACCATCTTTTATCTAGTCATGCAGTCGCATAGCAATCAAGAGGTCAATTCAATATGAGTAACAAGCGTGTGGTAGTCGGGCTTTCTGGCGGGGTAGATTCCTCGGTGGCGGCTTTACTATTGAAGCAACAAGGCTACCAAGTGGTCGGGCTATTTATGAAAAATTGGGAAGATGATGATACTGATGAGTATTGTTCTTCTAAACAAGATTTGCTTGATGCGGTAGCGGTGGCGGACAAGATAGGCATTGAGATTGAGGCGGTGAATTTTAGTAAAGAATATAAGGACCGCGTGTTTCAAAATTTTCTTGAGGAATATCAGGCGGGGCGCACGCCTAATCCGGATATTTTGTGTAATGCCGAGATTAAATTTAAGGCTTTTCTCGACCATGCCATGGGCTTGGGGGCGGACCTGATCGCCACGGGGCATTATGCGCAGGTGCGGGAAAACCCGTTTCAGGCGGGTGAGTTTCAGTTGCTTAAGGCTGAGGACGGCAGCAAGGATCAAAGTTATTTTTTATATCGCTTGAATCAGGCGCAGCTGAGCAAAACGCTGTTTCCTTTGGGCAAGTTGTTAAAACGTGAGGTGCGTGAAATCGCGCGTCAGGCTGGCTTAGTCACCAGCGAGAAAAAAGACTCTACTGGGATTTGTTTTATCGGCGAGCGTCCGTTTCAAGAATTTCTCAGCCGCTATTTACCGCGCCAACCCGGCGAAATCCGCACCCTTGAAGGCAAGCTAGTCGGCCAGCATGATGGCCTGATGTATTACACCTTGGGGCAACGCCAAGGGCTGAAGATAGGCGGCTCGCGTGATAGCAATGGCGAGCCTTGGTTTGTGGCGGCGAAAGATATGCAGAAAAATCAATTGATCGTGGTGCAAGGTCATCAGCACCCTAGCTTATTCAGCGATGGCTTGCTGGCTGGGCAACTGCATTGGATTAGCCCTACCCCACCCAAAACCAACTGGGTGTATGCCGCCAAAACCCGCTACCGGCAAGCCGATGCGCCATGTGAAATCGACCAAGTGGATGCGCATCAATGCACTATCCGTTTTGGTCAAAAACAGTGGGCGATCACGCCTGGGCAATCGGTGGTGGTGTATGAAAGCAATGTCTGCTTGGGTGGCGGCATGATAGATGCCGCGATTTAAGCGGCGCTTAGGCTGCCGCTATCATTATGCTTGTGGCGGCGCGGTATCTTTAAACGACTCGCGCTTCATCATGCGTTGATAATGCTTGGCTAGATTGGGATATTGCTTTTTAAAGTTCAGCTCTGGGTAGCGCAGTGTCAGATATCCCAACACACAACCCAAAGCGATATCCGCCAAGGTCATGCTCTCGCCTACACAAAAATCGCGTTCGCCTAGGTCATCTTCCATACGCTGTAAACCCCGCGCCATTTTGAGATATTGCTTGTCTATCCATGCCGGATCTTGCAAATGCTCAGCGCGGCGCTTTTCTAACATAATCGCCACCCCTGAATCACAGACCCCATCGGCCAAGGCTTCCCAACGCTTGACTTGGAAACGGGCGCGGGTGTCTTGCGGCAGAATACGCGCTACCGGCGTGCGTTGTTCCAAATAATCCACGATGACGCTGGAGTCATACAGCGGCTCACCATCATCTAGCAACAGCACAGGAATCTTGCCCAAGGGGTTGTAATCTGGCACGGCATTTTGCGGGTCAGCTAGCACTACTTCGTGCAGGTCTAAACTGATGCGCTTTTCGGCGGCGACAATACGCACTTTGCGGGCATATGGGCTGGTCTTGGTATAGAGTAATTTCATTTAAATCGCTACCTTATAGATAATTTAAGCGCGCTTGCTTATCGCTTAGCGTGCATTTTGTTAGTCATTAGATAAGGCTAAAAGTGCATTTTTCAAGTGAGCTATGCAGCAAATCAAGCGGGCTTTGTAGCAAATGCCACGCCTGCGACAACAAACATTCTTGATTTCAATTTAGGCCATTATAATGCACGCATGCAAATACTAGACCCACAATCTGCCAGTTTTCAACAAGCCATACAGCGCCAAGTGGCGGCAGCCTTGGCTGAGGACATAGGCGCAGCGGATTACAGCGCGCAATTAATAGACCCGCACAGCTTGGCACAAGCCAGCATTATCTCGCGCCAACGGGCGGTGATCTGTGGCGTGGCTTGGTGTAATGAGGTTTTTCAGCAAATCTCGCCACAAGTGCAACTGCAATGGCATTGCCAAGATGGCGACCAGGTACAGCCTAATCAATGCTTGGTGACCTTGTCTGGCCCGGCCAGAGCGCTACTCAGCGGCGAGCGTTGTGCGCTGAATTTCTTGCAAACCTTGTCCGCTGTGGCAAGCGCCAGCCATGCCTATGTCAGCCAATTACAAGGCACCCAAGCTTGCATTATGGACACCCGCAAAACCCTGCCCGGACTGCGCTTGGCGCAGAAATACGCGGTCAGCGTAGGCGGTGGCAGCAACCAACGTCTGGGCTTATATGACGGCATCTTGATCAAAGAAAATCATATTATGGCTGCCGGCTCCATTGCCCAAGCCATGCAAGCCGCGCTGGCATTGGCCGCACAACACCAGCTTTCGGTACAAATCGAAGTAGAAAACTTAGACCAGCTGGCACAAGCTTTAGACGCCGGCGCCAAACTGATTTTGCTGGATAATTTTTCTATCGATTTACTCAAACAAGCGGTCGCCCTCAATCAACAACGCGCCATACTAGAAGCCTCTGGTGGCATCACCCTAGCCAATGTGCGGGAAATCGCGCTGACTGGCGTAGATAGAATCTCGACTGGCGACATCACCAAAAATATTCAAGCTATCGATTTGTCCATGCGCTTCCAGCATCTGTAGAATAACGCTTACGGAGAAGTGGCAGAGAGGCTGAATGCACCTGACTCGAAATCAGGCAAGGGTGAA
>CAYNLW010000075.1:0-3083 GCA_964398195.1 uncultured Methylophilaceae bacterium
TTTGGAGGGTCATGGGCAAAAATGGCAACGTAATAGTCGCCATTCTGAAAACCCAGTCTTATCGCAACATTAAGCCTCTGTCATCAGCTTACTGATGCTTGGCCACACCAGCGCAAAACGCTTGGCAAAAGGCGCAGCACCAGCATCGCGCACCAGTTGCGCGCACTGGCTTTGGGCGATGCGCTCCACCAAAGTCAGGCCAATACCCAAGCCTGTTTCGGCTTCCGGCTGACGGTCAGCGCTGAAGTCAGCGCCATCGTCGCTGACCGAGAGTATCGTCTGACCCTCACCATCGAGGGTAACGCGCACCTCGACGTAGGTGCCCGCCGGGTTGTGGCGCAGAGCATTGTCGACCAGGTTGCGCAAAGCCAGCGCTACCAAAGTGGCCTGGCCATGAACCACCAGGGATGACTCGGGCGCTTCGAGCGCGATGTCCTGGCCCAACTCGTGGGCGAGCGCCGCATGTTCGGAAACCACGCGCAAAGCCAAAGCGCACAGATCGAGGGGCTCGGAACGCTCACCCGTCAGACTCTGGGCACGTGCCAGGTCCAGCAGCTGCGTCAGAATGCGCCCCGCGCCCAAAGCTCCCTGCTCCACCGCTTGCAAGGCCTGCGCTTGTTCGGCGGCTACACCGTGGCGGGCACGCCGGGCCTGCAAAACCAGTGAGGTCAAAGGCGTTCGCAGTTCATGGGCCACATCGGCGGCAAAGCGCCGCTCACGACCAATCTGAACTTGCAGACGCTGCACCAAACCATTGATGGCCTGCACCGTCACACCCAACTCCCGATAAGGCTGCTCCGGCACCAGCATTTGGCCAGCATCGACATCCAGCGTCTCGATCTTCCCCGACAAACGCTGCAGAGGCAGCAAGCCACGTCGGATGGCCGTAGCCAGCATCAGTGCCACCATGGGCAAAAACAACAAGGCAGGCAACAAGATGTGTTCGGCGATATCAGCGGCCAGCGCTTCTCGCCCGGTCGGGTCCAAAAATACCGCCACGCGTCGCACCGTGGCTGCATCGGCCGACTCGCTCACGTACACCCGCCAATCCTGTGAGATGCCATGCATCGTGAGGCGAAGCGTCTGGTGGCCCTGTGCCAGACGCGTTGGCAATTGGTCCTGCACGCCGTGCGAGTCCCAGACCAGGCGCTGGTCTTGCCACACCAGCACATGGAATTCGGGCGTGTAAACATTGGACGGGTGCTCTGCCAAGGGTGCTGGCAGCGCAGCCCGCTGGCCCCCCAAGGACTTTGGCAAGCCAGGCAGGGTCAAGGGATGGTTGAAAGGTCCATCCATGGGCTGGCTCAGCAGCAATTGCGCAACCGACACCAGCAAGCCGTCGCTGATTTCATCGGCCTCGTGGTAGCCGGTCGAATAAGCCAAACCGGCCAACAAGATCCACAGCGCCAGCACAGCCCCCAAGGCCCAGGCCCACAGGTAGCGCCAAAGGGACCGGGTTTTGACCATCAAGCAGTTCCTTTCTGTCTCGGGACAGGCACAAAATAACCCACACCGCGTACCGTCTTCACCAAGTCATCGCCAAGTTTGCGGCGCAAGTGATGCATGTGCACTTCCAGGGCATTGCTGCCCAACACTTCGTCAAACCCATAGAGCGCCTGCTCCAGACGCTGGCGCGACAACACCTGTCCGCTGCCGCGCAGCAAGGCCAGCAGCAAGGCAAATTCCTTGGCCCGCAGCGACACGGGTTCGCCGTTTCGCAAGACAGTGTGGGCGGCCGGATCGACCACCAGATCGCCATGGCGCAGAAGCGGCAAGGCGCGGCCTTCGCTGCGTCGCAAAGCCACACGCATGCGGGCCAACAATTCCTCGGGCTCAAAGGGCTTGACCACATAATCGTCGGCCCCCTCATCCAGTCCGGCCACCCGGTCAGGCAAAGCATCTCGTGCAGTCATGATCAGCACCGGCATGACACGACCTGCACTGCGCAACTGGCGCAGCCAATCCAGACCGTCGCCGTCAGGCAAGCTCAAATCCAGCAGGACCAGATCAAACGGCTCAACGCTCAATGCGGCCGAGGCCTGCGCCAGTGTGGGCGTCACATCCGCTGCATAGCCGCTGTCTTTCAGGGTTGCAGCCAGGCCGGTGGCAATGCCTGCATCGTCTTCCACAATCAATACCCGCATCGTTCCAGTCCCATTGTCTTGAATGGTCGTTTCCAGAGGCTCGATTGTGTCAGGTATGGCTAGCATGGTCGCCAGTTTGGGTTGGCAGCGTTAAGGCAGACTTAATTCAGGCGCTCTTTAATGGCGTCATGTTTTTTTCAGCCATTCACAGTGCAAACAAGCCCGAACCACCCATGCTGCAACAGGTTCGCCCAAAGCCCGTCGGCCTGTGGCTTTGGGCCGCCTGCGCATGCATGACCCTGGGCTGGGATGCCTCAGGTTGGGACATGCATGTGATGGCTTGGCTGGCTGGTGGTCAGGGTTTTACGCTGCGCGATCACTGGTGGCTCAACACGGTTTTGCACGACGGTGCCAAACGCTTGGCTGTGGTGATTTACCTGGGCATTGTGTGCCTGACATTCTGGCCCAGGGGCTTTTGGCGTCAGATTCCGCGCCTTCGCAGGCTGGAAATCGTGATGGGCATCACCCTGAGCTTGCTGGTGGTCTCGACCCTCAAACGCTTCAGCATGACCAGTTGCCCCTGGGAATTGCAAGCCTTTGGTGGCGTGGCCAGCTATGTATCGCACTGGTCATGGGGTGTGACCGATGGAGGCAGTGGCCATTGCTTTCCAGGCGGGCACGCCTCCAGCGCTATGGCGTTCATGGCCTTGAGCCTGCCGTGGCTGATGTCACACCAGCGCCATGAGCAGCGCACGGGACAACAACTCCTGGTGGCCATTGTGCTCATCGGTCTGGTGCTGGGTGCGGCGCAAACTTTGCGTGGCGCGCATTACCCCAGCCACACGGCTTGGACCGGCTTGATTTGTGCTGCGGTGGCTTGGCTCAACCACAGTGCTTTTGCTCTTTTGGCCAAGTCAAACCCGAGACTCCTTTCTTGAGTCAGGATGGATACAGTCCATCACTTATTCACCGACAGGAACAAGCATGACCCACATCGGC
>CAYNLW010000076.1:0-3036 GCA_964398195.1 uncultured Methylophilaceae bacterium
TCCCAATCACCGCTAAAACTCACTCCGCCATCTACAGGTTTGACCGCCTGCGCCTTGCAATCACTCAGTTCCTGCGCCAATAGCGCTTCTAAACCGCGCGGGCAAGTGGCAAAAAATTCTAGTGCTTTCAATTCAGCTTCTCCAATAGATTGTCTAGCGCACTACCATGATGGGTGACTCATGATGGCGGGACTTTTGTGATTAGGCTAGTCCGAGCAATAAGCGGTGCTCGGAAGCGGGATTGTCGTCTTTAATTTGTTCGACAAACTTTAAAAATTCTATGCCGTATTGTTGCTCTAATTGTTTGGCGCGCTGGCGCAAGCTAGGCCAACGCAAATCGGCCGGCATTTGCGCAAAGCCCATCACCACGATATTACCGGGACGGCCAGTGCGTAGTTTGACGACTCTATGGGCAAAGCTGACTTGGATGCGCTCAAAATAAATCTCGAAATTGCGATCCGAGCCCCATAAATTCACCATCAAAAAGCCTTGCGCGCTGAGCAAAGCGGCGCAGCGGTCAAAGAAGTCTTGGCTCACCATGTCCGGCAACACGCCGTGGCTATCATACGCATCTAACATCAATACATCATAGCGCTTGCTGGCGGGATCGCATTGGCTTAAAAACGCCAAGCCATCGCCTTGTATCACTTGCAAACGCGCGTCATCTTCTGGCAAGAAAAAGAACTGGCGCGCCACTTGTATCACCTTGGCATTGATTTCCAGTACGGTGGTATGCGCTTGCGGCAAAAAGCGATAGATATATTTGGCGATTGAGCCGCCACCCAAACCCAGAATCAGCACATTGCGGACTTGGCTGGAAAACAATAAAAACAGCATCATGCCGCGTGCATAAGCCAATTCCAAAGCATCTGGATCACTTAAGCGCATAGAGCTTTGTATGGTATTCGAGCCTATATACAAAGAGCGCACACCGTCCAATTCTGCTACTTCTACACTATCTGTTTCCGCCAACACTTTGGTCATGCGGCGCCCTAAACCAAACATTAGCTGGCCTCCTGTTGCGTCTGTCCAGCCAGCTCAGCATCAACCGCTGTCTGGGCAGCGGCATCTGTCCTAGCTACTTCATCTGTCTGCGTGGCAACAGCATCCACTGGCAATAACATGGCCTGTTCTTCTTCATCTAAATCTAAAGCCGCCACATCGCCAGCGATATGCGCCACAAAGCGGGTATGCAATAGCAAGTCCAGCGTATCAATAGATTGCACTTGCAGGCTGACATGGCTGCCGCTGGGCAGATTAGGCAAGCTGCTCACTTTGCAGATATAAGGCAGGCCATCTAAGCGCACTAGGTTGTCGCGCCACACCACGCCAGTCAGCGTTTGTAGTTGCTCTTGGCGGATATATTGCAAGCACCAATAGCGCTCCATACGGGTCTGAAAATCGCGGTATTGCTGATACACCACATCGAATTTGCGCATCACCGCGCCTATCGCTTGGTCTTGCGTTTGATAAGGCGCGGCACTGTTTTGCAATAAGCTAATCAGTTGGCGCTGGTTAAATAAATCAATCGCGCGTCGCAGCGGCGAGCTAGACCACGCATATTGCGCCACACCCAGCCCCTGATGCGGCTCAGCGCGCAGCGTCATATACACTTTGCTAGTTTGCTGGGCGCGATAAATAGCGACGATTTGTTTTTCCACTAAATCGGCACCCCAAGTTTGATTGACCGCAATCATCAGTTCCGCCACCAGCTTATCCAAAGGCGTGCCACGCTGACGCTCAACAATACGCACACGGCCTTGTTGCACATAAAAACTGTAATCGCGCTGTTGGTTTTGTCCGCTATCCGCTTTGCCGCGCTGCTGTTCTAATTTAAGCGCTAATTGATACAACACATTCAGCTTTGCCCAATACGCATGACCGCTATCTTGCATACAGTTATCTGCATTGAAATACGGCTCGATTTGGTCATGGCGCAAGTTGTCTTGCATCATCACCTGCTCTACGCGGCTTTCATGTTGCAGCACATTGAATTGCCCATCGATCTGCAAATACAGCGACAGCGCGGGGCGCCAATGCCCCTCATCTAAACTAAATTGCTGCACCAAGGGCTCAGGCAACATGGTGATTTTTCTGCCCGGCATATACACCGTGGATAAGCGCGTTTGCACCAGTTCATCTAATGGCGTATCAGGGGCAATCGCCAAGGCTGGCGCGGCGATATGAATGCCGATGAGATAGCCATCGGCTAAGGCTTTGACTGAAAAGGCGTCGTCAATTTCCGTGGTGGTGCTGTCGTCTATGCTAAAAGCCGGCGTTTCGGCACGCGGCAGCGCGCTTAGCAGGGCTTGTAAGGGACTGGCTGGATTGTTGATGTCGTCCAAACTTTGCATCACCTGCTGGGGAAACTCAGTGCCTTCGGGGAAAAACTCGCGCACAAATGCGCCAAAATGAAATTCCTCATGCGAGGCAATCGCGCCCGCTTGGTCTAGTAGTCGAATCGGGCTGCATTTGGCTTGCTGAGCGGCTTGGTCTAAGGCTTTCCACTGCGGGGTATTTTTATCTGGGGCATAGATTAACTGGCCTAGTACAGAGTTCCACTCGGCTGGGCATTGATGTTGCAACAACTGCTCACACCACGCGGCGATTTGCGCCTGTTGCTGACGGCGCTTTTCCTGCCCCGCCAACGCCGCTTGCAGAATCTCTTGTGGCGCGGCCTTATAACGTCCTTTGCCCTTGCGGTGAAAATAAATCGGTGCGCTATGCAAAGCCAGCGATAAGGCTGCCACCTCAACCGCTTGCGGGGTGCGGCCGTAATATTCATGAGCAAAATCTTGCACGGCAAATTCCTGCTCACCACAACATTGCCAAATAAATTCGATTTCTTGCTCAGCCGCCAGCTGCTGCGCCTGCGTCATAAAGCTGGCCAAGGACCCGTCAAAACGCAAAATCACATGCGCCAGCTTAATCTTGCTGCGCTTGCCAGATGCGCTCTCCACCTGCAATGTGCCGGGGTTTTCGGAAAAAATCGAAGCGACCTTAAAACTGCCGTCTTCTTCGTAAAACACATTCATG
>CAYNLW010000077.1:0-2595 GCA_964398195.1 uncultured Methylophilaceae bacterium
ACATGGCCGGCGGCGGGAGCGGGGCCGGCGGCGCCTTTGTCGTGGCGAGATCGGCTGCGAAGGCGGAGCCGCCGGCGGCGAGAAGCGCGGCAGCGACGAGGGGAGACAGAACTTTTTTCATGGGTTTTCTCTCAAAGTTCAGACGCGCGGAACGCGGTCGGTTGGGTTGACGAAGCAACGAGGAAGTGAGCGCGCGACCGAGGGGTCAGCCGCGCGTCGCACGGATCAGTAGTTCCACTGCAGCTGCCAGCGGATGGTGTCCGCCTGGAACTGACGGAAGGGCGCCGAGGTGATGTTGGTGCGATCCGCCTTGTTATAGACCGCCGTGATTTCAACTTCGGGCAGCGGCTGATATTCGATGCCGATGTCCCATTCGTTCACGCGGTTCTGCGGCGCATTGGGCTCATATTTGCTGAAGCCGTTGTAATATTGATACTGGACGTAGGGGAAGAAGGTGCCCAGACCGAACTCCTTGTCCTCATATTTGTAATTCACCAGCACATAGCCGCCATTGAGCTTCTGCGCGGTGATCGCGGTCTGGGTGGCGTTGAGGCCGGGCGTGACGCCCCAGTTCCATTCCGCCTGCACGCCGAAGGGCTGCGGGTAGATCACGCCGGTGAGCGCGACACGGGAGTCCTGCACGCCCTGACAGCCGTTGGCGCAAGTTATGCCCCAAGCTGCTGCGCTGCCGCCACTTGTTCTCGGCCACACACCGTAATTGTAATTACCAGGGACATTGTAGCCAGGAGCGACGACAACCGGCAAGAAGGCGTTGCCATTGTTTGCGAGTGCTGTGCCGGCGGGCATGAAGCCAGCCCAATTGGTCGCCATGCCCAGCGACGGACGGATCGGTGCAGTGTAGGGCTGCACGCGGCCGGTGTAGCCCTGAATCGAGGCCTCGACGACCTGCCCGTTTTCGAAAACGTAAGGATAGGTGGCGCGAGCGACGACGTGCAGATTCTTGTTTAGCTCGACGCGATTGGCGCCCTGGCCGTTGTAGACGCCGAAGCCGAGCATGCCATAATCGCCGGAGCCTTTCAGATTGTTCTTCACCAGATCGCGGAAGAGATGCCGCATCTCCTTCGGCGTATAGTAGAAGAACATGCCGAGATCGCGTTCGTCGCGAACCGCCGTGTTCAGGGCGTCCGGACGATCGAGCGTCAGACGGTTTTGCGAAGATTGCATGTTGGTGAAACCGTAGGGAACCTTCGACTGGCCGGCGCGAAGGCGGAACTCCTTGTCGTGATCGAAGTAGATATCCGCATAGGCGTCGCGAAGCTGGGTGAAGTGTCCGGTCGCGTTGCTGTAGCTGCCGATCTGCCGGTAGTAATAAGTGTTGCTATTAACCGGCTGATAGGCTCCCTGCATGACGCCGTAATATGCTGGCGCGAGACCTTGTTCATATGGGAACTGCCCTGCGCCAGCGGTGTTATTCGAGTTAACAGTTCTGTAGTCGACGGCCGAATTCGAGAAGCCGCCGGGCGGCGTGCTGGCGAAATCCGGCTGGATATAGATATAGAGGTGATCCGAGACGTCGCCGGAGATGATCAGGCGCATTCGACGGATCAGGAAGTTCGATCTCGGCCGCGCAGACTGGTCCGCCCAGAACGCCATACCCTCATACATGGGCCCAGCCTGGAGAATGTTCGTGTAGCGCATCTGCGTATAACCGCGGATGCTGATCCGGTCATACCAGTGCTGCAGCGACGCGCTCGGATCGGGCGCCGAACCGCCTTCGTAGCGGCCGGTCGTGCCGGCCGCCGCAGCCTCCGGCGTCGGACGCGAGCTGGTCGAGGTGCCCGTGTAGAGCAGACGGTGCAGACCAGGCGAACGACTGTGCGTTTCCGCCTGATGCCCGACGCCGCGCGCCTCGCCGACTTCGCCTGAGGAGCTGCCCGAGGTTCCGGTGCCGATCAGACCCTGGCCGGTGCCCCGCGAATTGTGGGCTGCGCCGCCGCCTGAAGAACGCTGGCGGGCGACCTGCGCCTCAAGCTGTTGCAGCCGCGCCTTCAGGGCGGCGATATCCTCATCGGTCCCCGCCATGGCCGGCGCGGCCGGGGCGACAAAGCCGAATGCCGCAATCGCGAGCGCGGCGTAAGCGATCTGACGTTTCATTGTCCAAATCTCCAGTAGGAACCCGGTAAGCAAGTCGTGATGCGGCCGCCTTTGGCTGCGGCGTCGCGTTTTTTCGTTAACCAACGGAGGCAAAAAACCGGCGCTGCATGACAGTCGGGTGACAAGTCTCAAGACTTTGCTAACGAAGCTTCCGGAAGCGCTGATGTGTGGCCTGCGGGACACAATTTGCGTGGTTTTGCAGGGGGTTGCGTTGCATCGGCGCCACGCCGCGCCGCGCGTTTGCGGCGGAAATGCGGCGGCTTCAACGCCGAATTCGGGCGCCAGACGTCCGTCGCACGATTCGCATCCCGGGACGCGGTCGCATGACGCGCCCGCATCACGCGCGATCGGGGCTTCTTCGGCGACGGTTCAGAAATCGTTCAGGCGACGCGCCGTAGCCTGACATTCTGCCCGTCCTGGTCTGTCGGATGTTTTCCACCGATCGACCGCCGCGACGCCGTGGCCTTATCGACACGCATC
>CAYNLW010000078.1:0-2535 GCA_964398195.1 uncultured Methylophilaceae bacterium
TGGCTAAAGTCGAGTGGGTTAGCGCTATTAATCATCAAGGTTTGCCCCACGCTAAGCTGATTAGAGCTTAATTGATTATCCGCCATAATCTGCTCGCTACTCACCGCATACTGCTTGGCAATAGAAAACAAAGTTTCTTTGGCTTTGACGATATGAGTAATCGGATTAACGCTATCCATAGGGCTGGCGCTGGCAACAGCATTATCCGCCTTGCCCGCCGCGCTGTCTGGCACTAACAGAGGTTGGTTGGCGATATTGGTCTTGCTAGATAAATCATTCGCCTCACGCAAACTG
Organism: uncultured Methylophilaceae bacterium; assembly: GCA_964398195.1. Lineage (GTDB taxonomy): Bacteria > Pseudomonadota > Gammaproteobacteria > Burkholderiales > Methylophilaceae > RFPI01. The sequence continues at coordinate 295 of CAYNLW010000078.1, forward strand.
CCCACATCAATACCAAAGCGCTGCGCTATCTTATCCATACGCTCGCCACGCTTGGCGTGATAAGTCTGCCAATTCACCAACGGCTTATCGTTATTGGCTAAATTAATCTGAAAGGTCTCGGCCGCCTGCACAGGCAATAAAATCTCTTGTGCCTCATTGTCATTGCTAATTACTGGCCGCTTAAATTCAGGGTTTAACTGATTAAATTCTTCTAGGCTAATCTCCGCCAACTGCGCTGCCACCCGCGCATCTATCTTGTTAGGCACACGCACTTTTTTAAAGTAGGGTTTGTTGGGGATATATTCGATATTCAGGCCATATTGCTCTGGGCGCGTCATAATATTTTTAATCGCCTGCAATTTAGGCACATAGTTCTTAGTCTCATTCGGCAGCTGCAAGCTCGCATAATCGGTAGGCAAGCCCTTGCGACGATTACGGTCGATCGCCCGTTGCACCGTCCCCTCGCCAGCGTTATAGGCGGCCAAAGCCAAATCCCAAGTGCCAAACATGACATGCAGTTTTTGTAGATAGGTGAGAGCGGCGTCGGTCGCGGCAGTAATCCCGCGTCTATTGTCCTGCCACCAGTCTTGTTTTAGCCCAAAGTTTTTGCCAGTTTGTGGCATAAATTGCCAAATCCCCGCCGCCTTGCTGGTGGATACCGCCTGCGGATTAAACGCGCTTTCTACCATAGGCAATAAAGCAATTTCGCTAGGCATACCACGCTTCTCTACTTCGCTGACGATATGATAAAGATAACGCTGCCCACGGCTCATCATACGTTGCACATAGTCCGGGCGTGAAGCATACCAAGCCTCGTGGTTCTTGGTATAAGGGGAATCGACTTCAGGCAAGCTATAACCGCTGATAATGCGCTGTCTTAAGTCTAAATTGGGATTGCTGGTGTCTATGGCTCTAACCGGCTCAGGCAGATAGCTCAAAGCCGGTTGCTGAATATTTTTATCCAAATTAAAACTGGGGTCCAAGGCCTCATTGGTCGGTGTTTCCAACACAATAATATAATCCCCCATCAGATTAGTATCCGCATAGCCAGCCGCCGCCCAGCCTCCCAGCAGCGCCACCATCACTATCTTCAACCCTCTGTGCCATGCTTTCGTCATCAAATCCCGCACCCGCAACCCACACAAAAATAAGCCGTTGATGGTAGGCAATTAACCCCCGCTAGTCAACGAAAAATCTCGCGGGCTCCGTTGCGTAACCACCCCGTCACTTCGTGCCACCCCTCCGAAGATGGGAATGGTTTAAAGGTGGCGCTTTTGCTTTTATTCCCCTCAACGGATGGGAATGGTTTAAAGGTGGCGCTTTTGCTTTTATTCCCCTAAGCGGAGGGGAAACGCGCTTGTCGCGTGGGGGTGGTTGCGGCGCAAGCCGCTTATTTCTATAAGCCCTAGCTTTAGTTAAATTTATGTCTGTAATTTTCATGCGAAAAACCCGACAATTTAAATCTCTTCCATATAATAAATCTTTACACGAACTCGCTAGAAAATTACGTAAAGCTGGGATTCTTCACGAGGCGGTTCTTTGGCAACAACTAAAAAATAAAAAATTAAATGGCTTAGATTTTGATAGACAAAAAATCATTGGTAATTTTATTGTCGATTTTTATTGCGCTGAAAAGATGGTGGTGATTGAGGTTGATGGCGCAACACATGATCATATTTATCTTGACGACATAGAGCGTGACAAATATTTGGAAGGTCTTGGATTGGTCGTTATTCGGATTCTAGCTAAAGATGTATTGCAGAATTTACAAGGGGTGATGAGTTATCTAGCTAAGCACCCTAGTCTCTCTTGAAAATTCAGTAAGGTTGTTTAGATTATGCGCCTCTCGGCGCGACCACCCCGGGCACATACGTGCCAGCCCCTCCGTAGAGGGGAATGGTTTAAAGGTGGCGCTTTTGGTTTTGTCCTGGATTCTGCGACTGCGCGCAGAATGACGCGCCTATCTTCTTATCTAAAACACATTTCTTCTTGCGCGTAGTTCGGTGAAAATTTCTAACTCGTTGGCATTGGGCATGTTTAATTGCTGTTGGATGCTGGCCTCTTGGCAGCGCAGGAAGGGGTTGATGGCGCGTTCTTGGGCGATGTTGCTGGGGAGGCTGGGGAGGCCTTGTTGGCGGAGTTGCTGGACTTTTTGGGCGTAGGCTTGTAGGGCGGGGTTGTGGGGTTCTACGCTGAGGGCGAATTGTAGGTTTTTTTCGGTGTATTCGTGGGTGCAATACA
>CAYNLW010000079.1:0-2415 GCA_964398195.1 uncultured Methylophilaceae bacterium
CCGAGCTGGTGGGTTGGGAACATTCCATGAAAAATGAATTAATCATCGCCAAACGTCAACACGCGCCGCGAGGAAATGCGCGGCAACGCCTAGAAGAAATCTTACACACGCTGAATTTGCAGTCTTTACAGCAACGCTTTAGTTAATCTGGCGCTCGCTAGTTTTTGCTGTCGTTACTTGTTTTCATCGCAACTATTTTCAACGCAACTATTTTCATCGCAACGATATGTTATGTCGCGGCTTAATCCTCAGCCTGTAGGATTTGCTGCACGGTCACCTGCGCGCCACCCTCAGCAAATTTCAATTGCAAATGCTCGCCGCTTTTTAGTTGCTGGCTGCTATGCACGATTTCCCCCGCCGCATTTTGCGCCAAGGCATAACCGCGTTGTAGCACCGCTTGTGGATTAAGGTGATGCAAGCTATTGCTGATGGCGAGCAAGCGCTGTTGCTGGCGTTGTAGTTGTTGTTGCATCAACAAGCCTAGCCGCTGCTGCAGTTGCTGGCATTGCTGTTGCTGCAAAGCCAGTTGCTGTTGTGGCGAAATTAAGCGGCGCGCCAAAAAGTCCAAGGTTTGCGTTTTCTGGCTTAACTGATGTTGCATCACGCGTTGCAATCTCATGCTGGCCTGTTGCAGTTGTTGCAATAGCATCAGCCTATCGGGGCTAGCCAATTCAGCGGCCGCAGTAGGCGTGGCGGCACGCATATCGGCGACAAAATCACAGATGGTAAAGTCAGTCTCATGTCCCACACCGCTAATGGTGGGGATGCGGCAGTTAGCGATGGCATGCGCCACGATTTCCTCGTTGAACTGCCACAAGTCCTCCATGCTGCCGCCACCGCGACAGATAATCAGCACATCGCATTCTTGCCGCTGATCCGCCAATTGTATGGCGGCCGCGATTTGCGCCGCCACACCTTTGCCTTGCACCGGAGTAGGGTAGAGCAGCACCGGAATATTCGGCATACGTCGTTTCAGCGTGCTTAACACATCTTGCAAGGCGGCCGCATCGGGCGAAGTCACCACACCGATTTGTCGTGGGAAAGCGGGAATAGCGCGTTTGCTCTCAGGGTCGAATAAACCCAGTTGTTGCAGCTTGGCTTTGAGTTGCTCAAACGCTTCAAATAAAGTGCCTGCGCCAGCGCGTTGCAATTGTTCAATATTGAGCTGAAAATCGCCACGCGCTTCATACAAGGTCACCAACGCACGCGCCTCTACATGGTCGCCCTCTTGCGGCTGCCAATCCACCAATTGATTGCGACCACGAAACATCACACAGCGCACTTGCGCTTGCGCGTCTTTCAAAGAGAAATACCAATGACCCGAACTAGCGCGAGTGAGATTAGAAATCTCGCCACTCACCCAGAATAAAGGAATGCTACTTTCTAGCACTTGGCGCGCCAATTGATTAAGTTGGCTAACGCTGAGGATGTTGGTATTTATTAAGGGTGATGAATAAGTATCTTCGCTCAATTCGGTGCTCTTTAATTTATTTATGGTCAACACGGATTTTACTGGCAAAAGAATAAAAAATTTTTAATTTATGCTATTTTCAATTGCTAAATATTGATTCAGCAATATAACGCCAATGCTAAAATAGCCGCCTTTAGGAGAGCGCGTATGCGGCAACTTTGGCAAATTCCCGGTAAGCAATTTTTTCAGTCACGCACTGCTGATGGGCTAGGCTTTTTGGCTAGCTTTGGGCTGGTGATCTTGGCTTTATGGATACAAACCCGTTATCAATTAGAGCCTTGCCCCTTGTGCATTTCACAACGCATTATTTTTATGTTGTTGGGTTTGGCGTTTTTGCTAACGCTCATTTTTCGTCAAGCGTGTTTCGCTAAACCCGCCTTGCTGCTGGGCTTACATGGCTTGAAGCTGCTGATCGCTTTATCCGGCTGTGTGGTGGCGCTGCGCCATTGGTGGTTGCAGGCGCATAAAGGGCAGATTTGGGTGGATTGTGGGGTGGGCTTTGACTATATGTTTGATAATTTCCCGCTACAAAAAATGCTCACCTTGATATTTCGTGGCACCGGTGATTGCGCCAGCATAGACTGGACTTTGTTGGGCTTGTCTTTGCCGCAACTGGCCTTGATTGCCTATCTGTTGTTGGGTGCTTATGCGGTTTTATTATGGGTGAGTCGTCGCCATGCAGTTTAATCCGATTGAATCTTTAGTTGGCAATACCCCGCTGGTCAAGCTCAAGCGTATTCCTGGGCAGACCAGCAATACCATTTTGCTTAAGCTAGAGGGCAATAATCCGGCTGGCTCAGTCAAAGATAGACCGGCTTTATCTATGATTAGCAAGGCGCAAGCACGTGGCGAAATTCAACCTGGCGATACCCTAATCGAGGCCACTTCAGGCAATACTGGCATTGCTTTGGCGATGGCGGCGGCCATGATGGGATATAAGATGA
>CAYNLW010000080.1:0-2280 GCA_964398195.1 uncultured Methylophilaceae bacterium
AAACCGCCAGCCCTTCAGCGCCTCCACCTCCCGCTCGCCAGCCGCGATGGCATCCAGATCGGCGGCAGAGGCGATCAGGCGCGGGGCGACGCCAAGTTGTTCGGCCTTGGCCTTCAGAAGAACGCGCAGAAGATCGGCCAGCGCGGGGTTGACCTGCAACTGTTCGCGGCTGAGGTCGGGTTTGGGCATGTCTTCGGGGCGCATCTCCAGCCCGGCCTTGATCGCAGCAAGGATGCCTTCGGCAATCTCGGGCTTGCGGCCTTCGCGCAGCAAGAGGCGCGAGCGTCCCAATTCCTCCATCGAGGTCGGGCGGGTGGAGGCAAGCTCCAAAAGCGCATCATCCTTCATCACGCGCGACCGGGGGACATTCTGCCGCTGGGCATAATCCTCACGGAAGCGGGAGAGTTCCTTGACGATGGCCAGAAACCGGCCCGAGGTGGTGCGCGTCTTTACACGCAGCCAGGCCTCGTCGGGATGGACAGTATAGGTGGCGGGATCGGTGAGGATCGCCAGTTCCTCTTCCACCCAACGGGTGCGGCCGTTCTTGGCCAGTTGCGCCGAAAGCCACTCATAGATCACCCGCAGATGGGTGACATCGGCCAGCGCATAATCCTGCTGCGCGGTCGAAAGCGGGCGGCGCGACCAATCGGTGAAGCGCGATGTCTTGTCGAGGTTTTCCTTGGCGATCTTCTTGACCAGCGTCTCGTAGCCGACCTGTTCGCCGAAGCCGCAGACCATGGCCGCGACCTGCGTATCGAACAGCGGGTCGGGGAAGACCTTGCCCTCGACGAAAAAGATTTCCAGATCCTGCCGCGCGGCGTGGAAGACCTTCACAGTCGCCTTGTGGCGGAAGAGGTCATAGAGCGGCTCCATGCTCATATCCTCGCCCTCGATCGGGTCGACGAGGACCGCGTCCCCGGTCTTGCCGGGCAGGGCCATCTGGATCAGGCAGAGCTTGGACCAATAGGTCCGTTCACGCAGGAATTCCGTGTCAATGGTGACGTAGGGCTGGGATTTGGCGGCTTCGCAGAAGGCGGCGAGGTCGTCGGTTGTGGTTATTGTTCGCATCGGCTTCCGTCCTGCCAAAGGGGCACGGGGTCATCCCGCTTTGCCCCTATAGGCACCGCAGGCGGAAATGGAAAGATGGGACAGCCGCCCCCGGCACCTTCCGGCGCAAGGGATGGGACGGCGACGCCTGCCGCCAGATCACAGAAACAGGGGGGATCGGTCGCCTGACGCGAAGCGGCGCAGCACCGACGGATAAAGCCGATGCTCCTGCACCAGCACCCGCGCGGCAAGGGTCTCGGCCGTGTCGCCGGGCAGGATCGGAACGCGCGCCTGCCCGAGGATCGGCCCGTCGTCCAGAACGGGCGTCACCTCATGCACCGTGCAGCCCGCTTCGGCATCACCCGCCTCCAGCGCCCGCTGATGGGTGTGCAGGCCGGGATATAGCGGCAGTAGCGACGGATGGATGTTCAGCATGCGCCCTGCAAAGCGGCCCACGAAACCCGGTGTCAGGACGCGCATGAACCCGGCAAGGCAAAGGATATCGGGCTTTGCCGCAAGGATCGGCTCCAGCAGCGCCGCCTCGAACGCGGCGCGGTCGCCCTTGAAGGGGCGGTGATCCACGGCTGCGGTCGCGATGCCTGCCGCGGCGGCCTTGGCCAGCCCTGCCGCAGCCGGATCATTCGACGCCACCAGAACGGCCTTTGCCGGATGATCGCCCGCCGCCATGTCGCGCAGCAGGGCCAGCATGTTGGAGCCGCCACCGGAAATCAGGATGGCGACGCGCTGCGTCACAGCAGATGGCCCTTGTAGATGACCCCCTGCCCTTCCACGACGCGGCCCATGCGGGTGACCGTCTCGCCTGCCTGCTCCAGCAGATCGGCCAGCGCCTCGGCCCGGTCTTCGGCCACGACAAGGATCATCCCGATACCGCAGTTGAAGGTCTTCAGAAGTTCCGGCTCGGCCATGTTGGCGGTGGTGGCCAGCCAGCGGAAGACGGGCGGCAGGGTCCATGTGCCCAGATCGATTTCGCAGGCCAGCCCGTCGGGCAGGACGCGCGGCGGGTTCTCGGTCAGACCGCCGCCGGTGATATGGGCCAGCCCATGCACGCCCCCGGCGCGGATCGCGGCCAGCGCCTGCTTGACGTAAAGCCGCGTGGGCGCCAGCAGCGCCGCGCCAAGGCTGCCATCCGAGAAGGGCGAAGCTGCCTCCCATGTCAGGCCCGACAGTTCCACCACCTTGCGCACGAAGCTGTAGCCGTTCGAATGCACCCCG
>CAYNLW010000081.1:0-2134 GCA_964398195.1 uncultured Methylophilaceae bacterium
CTTGATAGCGGCTAGACATCTTCTCTAGTGCTTCAAATTGCGGGGTAAAGCCGCATTTGCTGGCGGTATTCACCACCAAGATGGGTTTGTTTTGATAATCACAAAGATTAATGGTGTCGCCTTGCAAGGTCTTAAATTCATGTTGGTAAATATCGGCACACTGGGCAAAGGCGTGGCTAGTGGCTAGCAACAAAAGCGTACTAATAAGGGTTTTCATAGGGTTAGTCCAAAAAAGAATAAAACAATAATCAGCGTAAGGTTTTAGGACTATGCAATAAAAAATAGGTTCAGCTTGAACGATTGGTTTAGCGCTAGCGTGATGCAGGCTTTGCTTGATGAATAATTGCGATTGCAGTTATCATGCACAGACTTGTTCAAGAGGAGCAATGATGCAGGTGCAAGTCGGTGAAGTGTATGGCAAACAGAATGCTGGCAAATTCAGCATGTACAACGTCATCAAAGTGCAACGCGAAGTGGTGACGCTGCAAAATATAGATAACCCCTTAAGTCAATTTGAAACCACCTTAAGCAAGCTTAGCCAAGCTGGCTATTTAAGAATTAGCCAAAAACCCTTTATTGATCTCAACGCTAATACCCCGAAAAGAAAAAAAGCCGTAAAGAAACCCACCCGTTGCCCGCTGACCTTGGACTTTATCGAGCAACGCGCCGATAGCGAGCGCCCTGCTCCGCTGATGGATAATCTATTCGTTTAACTTAATTTGAGTTGCATTGGTCTAGCTAGAACTAGGCCAGCGCCTCTGGCGGTTGCGCCCACAAATCATGCCCTTGGCTGGCGACGATTTGCACCTCGACCAAATCCCCTTGCTGCAAGCCTTCAGCATCGCGCAGATACACCACCCCATCAATCTCAGGCGCAGAAGCGGCTGTGCGACCCACTGCAATCACTTCGCCCTGCGCGTTGCGTTGCAGCTCATCGACCAACACGGTGTCGCGCTGGCCGATTTTCTGTTTAATCTTGGCAGTACTAATGGCTTCTTGCACTTGCATAAAACGCGCTAAGCGTTCCTGCTTCAGCGCCTCAGGCACTGGGTTAGCGAGTTGATTGGCAGCCGCGCCATCTACCGCTGAATAGGCAAAACAGCCCACTCTATCCAGTTGTGCCTGTTCTAAGAAGTCCAGTAATTGCTGGAAATCGCTTTCTGTTTCACCGGGGAAGCCGACGATAAAGGTGCTGCGCAAGGTAATCTCAGGGCAAATATTGCGCCACGCTTGTATCCTATCCAGATTATTCTCCGCATTGGCGGGGCGTTTCATGGCTTTTAAAATGCTTGGGCTGGCATGCTGAAATGGCACATCTAGATAAGGCAAAATCAAACCATCTGCCATCAGCGGAATCACCTCATCGACGTGCGGATAGGGATACACATAATGCAAACGCACCCATACCCCTAACTCACCCAATGCTTGTGCCAATTCCGTCATGCGTGTTTTCACTGGGCGGCCATTCCAGAAACCGGTGCGGTATTTGACATCTACGCCGTAAGCAGAAGTGTCTTGTGAAATCACCAGAATCTCGGAAACCCCAGCGTTTACCAAGTTTTCCGCTTCGTTCATCACTTCGCCTATAGTGCGGCTGACCAAATCCCCACGCATACTTGGGATAATGCAAAAACTACAGCGGTGATTACAGCCCTCAGAAATTTTTAAATAGGCATAATGCTTGGGCGTTAAACGTATGCCTTGCGCTGGCACCAAGTCTTCGAAAGGATCATGCGGCTTGGGCAAATTGGCATGCACCGCCTGCATCACTTCTTCCAAAGCGTGCGGCCCAGTCACCGCCAACACATTCGGATGCGCATCACGCACCACCTCTTGCTTAGCCCCCAAACAGCCGGTAACGATGACCTTGCCATTTTGCTGCAAAGCCTCGCCTATGGCGTCTAAAGACTCGGTGACCGCGCTATCAATAAAGCCGCAAGTGTTCACCACTACCAAGTCAGAATCTTGGTAATTGGCTGAAATCGCGTAGCCTTCTGCGCGCAGTTGGGTAAGAATACGCTCTGCGTCGGAGCCCGCTTTGGGGCAACCCAATGAAACAAATCCGACTTTAGGTGTCTGAGCTTTACGCATAAAAAACTAAATTCTCCATTAAGGACAGTATGTATATCATTGC
>CAYNLW010000082.1:0-2071 GCA_964398195.1 uncultured Methylophilaceae bacterium
TGGAAGGCCCGCACCAGCATCGTCATGAAGCGCTCCATGGCCAGCGGCTACGCCGGCGTGGACAACCCGCTGTTCTACAAAGAGAACAACCGCATGCTGTTTGGCGACGCCAAGAAGATGCTCGACGAGGTGCTGGTGGCTTTGAAGTCCTGAGTCCTTGGCGATTTTTTCTCCAGAAGGGGTGAACTTTGTTCCCCCTTTTTTGGCGTAAACCCCGAGACTTTGCACGTCAGTCAGGTGTCAGTTTTCAGTTAGACTGAACAACTGGAGAACCTGAGATGATGAAACCCGTTTGGTTGGACAGTTACCCTTCTGGCGTCCCCACCGAAGTGGACTTTGGCCATTTCACTTCACTGGTTGGCTTGCTGGAGGACAGTTTTTCCAAATATGCCGACCGTACAGCCTACAGTTTCCTGGGCAAGGACATCAGCTTTGCGCAGACCGACCAAGACAGTCTGGCTCTGGCTGCTTATTTGCAGTCCCTCGGATTGAGCAAAGGTGACCGCGTCGCCATCATGATGCCGAACATTCCCCAGTACCCAGTGACGGCTGCAGCCATCCTCCGTGCCGGGTTCGTCGTGGTCAATGTCAATCCTTTGTATACCGCTCGCGAGCTGGAGCACCAGCTCAAGGACTCGGGCGCCAAAGCGATCCTGATCATTGAAAATTTTGCCGCAACCCTAGAAAAATGCATCGCCCAGACCCCTATACAGCACGTGGTGGTGGCCAGCATGGGGGACCGCTTGGGTTGGCTCAAAGGCACCTTGGTCAATTGTGTGGTGCGCCATGTCAAAAAAATGGTTCCCCTGTTCAACTTGCCACACGCTGTGCGTTTCAACGATGCCCTCGCCAAAGGTCGTCAACAAGCTTTTCGCAAGCCCGAGCTGGCTGCGGATGACATTGCTGTATTGCAGTACACCGGTGGCACCACCGGGGTGTCGAAAGGCGCTGTGCTGTTGCACCGCAACGTGGTGGCCAACGTCCTGCAGTCCGAGGCCTGGAATGCCCCCGTGATGCAGCGCATCCCGGCGGGAGAGCAACCCACCAATGTTTGCGCGTTACCCCTGTATCACATCTTTGCTTTCACGGTCAACATGATGCTGGGGCTGCGCATGGGCGGGAAAACCATCCTCATTCCCAATCCACGTGACTTGCCTGCCGTGCTCAAAGAGCTGTCCAAGCACACTTTCCACAGCTTTCCGGCGGTCAATACACTGTTCAACGGCTTGGCCAATCACCCGGATTTTCAATCGGTCAACTGGTCCAATCTGAAGGTGTCTTTGGGGGGGGGCACTGCCGTCACGCCCAACGTGGCCAAGCTCTGGCTGGAAAAAACCGGTTGTCCTATTTGTGAGGGCTATGGTCTGTCTGAGACCAGTCCTTCGGCCAGTTGCAATCCCACCACCAGCACCGAGTTCACAGGCACCATCGGTCTGCCTTTGCCCGGAACATGGATGAAACTGGTCGATGACGATGGCCAGGACGTGACCACGCCAGGACAAGCGGGGGAGATCGCCATCAAGGGCCCACAGGTCATGGCAGGTTATTGGCAGCGACCGGACGAAACTGCAAAGGTCATGACACCGGATGGTTATTTCAAATCCGGTGATGTCGGAACCATGGATGAGCGTGGCTTTTTCAAAATCATTGACAGAAAAAAGGACATGATTCTGGTCAGCGGTTTCAATGTTTACCCCAATGAGGTGGAAGAGGTGGCTTCGGCCTGTCCTGGCGTGCTTGAGTGTGCAGCCATTGGCGTGCCCGATGAGAAAACCGGGGAAACGGTGAAGTTGGTGGTGGTCAGGAAAGATCCAGCGCTGACCGAGTCTCAGATCATGGCTTATTGCCGTGAGCGCATGACCGCCTACAAACAGCCGCGCGTGATCGAATTCCGGGATGAGTTGCCCAAGACACCGGTAGGCAAGATTTTGCGGCGGGAACTGCGCAGTCCGGCTTGATGTCCGGGGACCCGGCCGCTGCTCTGGCCCGTGCGGGACTCACTTGAGCCAGCCACGACGGCGGAAGTACCACATGGGCATCACGGCACTGGCAATCATCAAGCACAGGGCAA
>CAYNLW010000083.1:0-2060 GCA_964398195.1 uncultured Methylophilaceae bacterium
AGAGATCATCATCAAACAAGTTGGACTTAAAATGGATTCAAGGATACATTGAATGCAAGATAAAACTCTCACTCATACTGGTACTAATTTTAAACGCAGTTCACCCTTCAGTCACGATAGGCAGATAGTTCTCTACCACTTGTTTGAAAATCGCTTGTTTCTTCCATGAGGCTGACCCACTCCCATGGTAGTCAGCTGTGTATGGCTACACCCAATTTCAAATTGCTTAAGGCGATTGGTGCTTTTGTTTGATATAGGTCAAAGCGACCTGCGTGGCAGATACTTAATATAGCAACATCGATTTTGTATTTCTCGCAGGAGCTTGGTAATGAAAAAAACACTATTCGCCTTAGCCATCGGTGCTGCGCTGTTATCCAATGCAGCCCAAGCTGAGCAAGGAGATTGGGTGGTGCGTTTAAGAGCCACCCATATTAATCCAGATGAATCCAGTCGTTTAGGCGAAAAAACTGCTAGTGCCTATGGCACTGGTATTGCCACCGCCTTGTATGGCAACACTTCAGCCGATTTAAAAGTGGATAGCAACACCATCCCTGAATTGGATATTTCTTATTACTTCACCAAAAATATCGCCGCTGAGCTTATCTTGGCGCTTGGCACTAAACACGATGTGGATACCTCAAGCCAAGGCGCCGCCTTATTCAGCAAGAAATTAGGCGAAGTGAATTTGCTACCGCCTACATTAACGCTGCAATGGCACTTTAATCCAGACCAAACCATAGACCCTTATGTGGGCGCTGGCGTATCGTATATTCGCGCTTTGGATAACGGCTTGACGGCTAGAACGGCTTTAGGCAATCAGCCTATCAGAATTGACCGCGACTCCTTTGGTGCTGCTTTACAAGCTGGTTTTGATTGGAATTTGCAGGACAAATGGTTGGTCAATTTAGATGTAAAAAAGATATGGTTCGATACCGATGTCAAACTCAATGTGAATGGCGGCGGTTATAAAAAGATAGACAGTTTAGACGTTGACCCTTGGGTGATCAGCGTTGGTTTCGGTAAGAAGTTTTAAGCAGGTGTAATGTAAGCAATTGCAAGTGTAGTATTTTCTTCATGGTGTAGTTCCACCCTCTTCCCCCGCCTCGTGCGGGGGTTTTTTTTATCCGCAAACTCTTGATGACCATTGCTTTGATATAAATCAAATAACAGATGCGTGTAAAATAGATAAGTATGTTGAGTCACCCAAATTGGTCATATCAACTCAATCTTAAAAGAAGCAAAACCCAACACCAACACCATGACGCCAGATAAATTTAAAGCCGCTTGTTCCAGTTGCAACCTGCGTGAGCTATGTTTGCCCATAGGCTTTGATAGCCACGAAATGCAGCGTTTGGATCAAATTGTGGCAAATCGACGACAAGTGAAACAAGGCCAGCATTTGTTTGCCAATGGCGAGCATTTCACCTCTTTATATGCCATTCGTACTGGCTTTTTTAAGACTTGCGTGACCAGCCAAGATGGGCGTGAGCAGGTGACAGGCTTTCAAATGGCTGGCGAAATTATTGGTCTAGATGGCATCGTCAGCGACCAGCATCACTGTGATGCGATTGCGCTGGAAGACGCAGAAGTTTGTGTGATGCCATTTGCCAATGTAGAACATCTAGCACGCGAGTTTCCGGTATTACAACGCCATGTGCATAAAATGATGAGTCGCGAAATCGTGCGTGAGAACGGCATGATGATGGTGTTAGGCAATATGCGCGCTGAAGAACGTTTGGCGGCTTTCTTATTGAATTTGGTGCAGCGTTTACATGCGCGTGGCTTCTCGCAATCGGAATTAATTTTGCGTATGACGCGCGAAGAAATCGGCAGCTATCTTGGTCTGAAATTAGAAACCATCAGCCGCACTTTTTCTAAATTCAGCGAGGACGGCATCATAGAAGTAAAACAACGTTATGTGCGCATACTCGATGATAGCCAGCTGAAACAGCTATGCATTCCGCAACCCATACTATAAGCCGCTATGGTCAATACTGATTATCTAGTCCCCGAAGACCATAACCGCGATGTCACTGGCATGACCTATATCTACCCAGTGG
>CAYNLW010000084.1:0-2026 GCA_964398195.1 uncultured Methylophilaceae bacterium
TTGGCCTTCCTGTCCCGCAGAACTGGAACGAATTCGTGGCCAGCGCCCCGCAGGTCGAAGCGGCGGGCAAGATCCCGCTGGCACTGGGCGGGCAGCCTTGGCAGTCGAACCTCGCCTTCGGCGCGCTGACGGTGGCCGTGGCAGGCCTCGACGTCTGGAAGCAGGTCAACATCGAAAAGAACATGGACGTCGCGGCCGGTGCCGAGATGGCCGCCGTATTCACCGCCGCCGCTGATGCGCGCAAGCTGGCGGCGAAATCGACCGTGCAGGACTGGAACCAGGCCACGAACCTTGTCATCACCGATCAGGCCGCAGGCCAGATCATGGGTGACTGGGCGCAGGGCGAATTCCAGGTCGCGGGCGAGGTTGCGGGCAAGGATTACACCTGCCTTCCGGGCCTTGGGCTGAACGCCTATCTGTCGACGGGCGGCGACGCCTTCTACTTCCCGAAACTGGACGATCCGGAAAAGGAAGCCGCGCAGAAGCGTCTGGCCGCGCTTCTCGTCTCGCCCCCCGTGCAGGTGGCCTTCAACCTGAAGAAGGGCTCGCTGCCGATCCGTGGCGACGTCGATCTGGCCGCCGCCAACGACTGCATGAAGAAGGGTCTGGAGATCCTTGCCGGCGGAAACATCATGCCCTCGGGTGACCAGCTCTGGTCGCCGGACGTGCAGACCCAGCTGGGCGACCTGCAGGCCGAGTTCTGGAAGTCCGACATGGCGCCGGAAGATGCCCACGCCAAGTATGTCGAAATCCTGAAGGCGGGTCTCTGACCGCACGCCGATAGCGAAGGGTCGGCCCCGACGGGCCGGCCCTTTTCCATCCCCCACGGCCAACAGAGCAGCCCAGCAGGACAGGACATGGCAGCCAATATCCGGCGCTTGCGCCCCTTCCGGAACATCTATGCCAAGATCGCGGCCATCCCGATGGTCCTTACGGCGCTTGTCGTCTTCGTCGGCGGCACGCTCTGGACCGTGACCTACTCCTTCTCCAACTCGAAACTCCTGCCCAAGCTCAACTTCGTGGGCATGGACCAGTATGAACGGCTCTGGAGCAACAGCCTCTGGCTGACCTCTATCCAGAACCTCTTGCTGTTTGGCGTGCTGTCCCTCGTGCTGACGATCGGGCTGGGCTTTCTGCTTGCCGTGCTGATGGACCAGAAGATCCGTTACGAGGACACGTTCCGCACCATCATGCTTTATCCCTTCGCCCTGTCCTTCATCGTGACGGGGCTGGTCTGGCAATGGGTTCTGAACCCCGATCTGGGCATCCAGCACGTTGTGCGCGGGCTGGGCTGGGAGAGCTTCAGCTTCAACCCGCTGTCCAACCCCGACACCGTCCTCTACGGCCTGCTCATCGCGGGGCTGTGGCAGGGGACGGGCTTTGTCATGTGCATCATGCTGGCGGGCCTGCGCGGCATCGACGAGGATATCTGGAAGGCCGCGCGCGTGGACGGCATCCCGCGCTGGAAGACCTACCTCTTCATCGTCATCCCGATGATGCGCCCCGTCTTCATCACCGTCCTCGTGATCGTCGCCTCCGGCATCATCAAGCTCTACGACCTCGTCGTCGCCATGACCTCGGGCGGGCCTGGAAATGCCAGTCAGGTCCCGGCCATGTATGTCTACCGCTACATGTTCACCGCGCAGAACCTCGGACAGGGCTTCGCGGCCTCGACCATGATGCTGCTCTCCGTGCTGATCGTGCTGATCCCCTGGGCCTATCTCGAATTCGGAGGCAAGAAGAATGGCTGACGCGACCGTCAATCCGGCCCCGCGCGCCACCAGCGCGCCCCTCGATGCGATGACCGGCCCGCGCGGCGCCAAACCCCGCCGCCGCCTCTCGCCCGGTAACATCATGCTCTATGGCACGCTGATCATGGTCAGCCTCTACTACCTGCTGCCGCTCTGGGTGATGGTGATGACCTCGCTCAAGGGGATGCCGGAAATCCGCATGGGCAACATCTTCGCCCCGCCGGTCGAGATCACCTTCGAACCCTGGGTCAAGGCCTGGTCCGAGGCCTGCACCG
>CAYNLW010000085.1:0-2015 GCA_964398195.1 uncultured Methylophilaceae bacterium
CGCCCTTGCCCTTGTCGAACTTGCCGCCCGCATGCAAGCGGGTGAACACCAGCTCAATCACCGGGGCGTTTTCTTCGGGGTGCAGGCCAAAGGGGATGCCTCGGCCATCGTCTTCGATGCTGACCGAGCCGTCGAGGTGCAAGATGACTTTGATCTTTTTGCCATAGCCCGCCAGTGCCTCGTCGGCGGCGTTGTCCAGCACTTCCTGGATGATGTGCAGGGGGTTGTCGGTGCGGGTGTACATGCCCGGGCGCTGCTTGACGGGCTCGAGACCCTTGAGGACGCGGATCGAGCCTTCGGAATATTCACTCGAGGCGTTGGAGGTTTTGACAGTTGATTGGGTGAGCATGGGGGCGGATTGTAGAGGGATTTCGGGCGCACCACTGGATACAAACACAGTCCATTGCGCCCGATGGGTTCAGGGCTTGCCGGTGTGGGCGCTGCCGGGCCGCAGCCGCCAGCCCCAAAGCGCGCCCCAGCCCACCACAGCACCCACGGTCCAAAACACCGGTGCCACCCCGGCCACCGCCCCGGCGGCACCAAAAAGCATGGGCATGAGGACGCTGGAGGCGTTGATGCTCATCAGCCGCAAGGCCAGCGCCTCGCCGTGTCGGTGTGGCGGGGTGATCTGGTGCAAAGTGCTCATGATCATGGGCTGGGCGGTGCCCAAGACCAGGCCCAGCATGACCGAACACATGCCCATGGCCCAAGCCGTCGGCATGAAGGGGTAAAGCCCGAACAACACCGCTGTACAGGCCATGGAGCCCGTGATGATCTGGTACTCCTTGACATGGCGCGAGATGAAAGGCAAACACACGCGGATGAAGGTGGCCGCGATGGCAAAAGCGCCCAAAATCGTGCCCACCATCGAGGCGCTGTAACCGCGCTCATGGCCCAGCACCGGGACCACAAAGGTGTGCACATCCCAACACGACGAGAGCACCCAATTGACCCCCAGCAAACGGCGCATCATGGGCTCGGCCAGCAAGTCCATGGCCCGGCGGGTCTGCACCTCGTCGGGCGCTGTAGGGGCATGCAACTCGGGCACCGCACGCACCCAGAACCAGGTGCTCAAGGGCAGCATGGCCAACAACAAAAAAGCCCACTGAAAACCTGTGGTGTGCGCCGGCTGGGGTCCGGCAAAGTCAATCACCAAACCGGCCAACACGGGGCCCAAAAAGTTGGAGATGGCCGGGCCAATCGATAGCCAGCTGAAGGCCACACGCAGCTCGGCCGGGTTTTGCGCCATGCGGCCCACATGGCGTTGCAGCGCAATCACCGCCATGCCCGTGGCACCGCCCGTGGCCAAGGCGCTCAGGCACAGGACCGGAAAAATCGGCCAGATGGCCGACAAACTGGCCCCCACAGACGAGATGGCTACGCTGATGAGCAAAGGTTTTTTAAGGCCTGTGCGGTCAATGTACCGGCCAGCTGGCAGAGCGAAAAACACCTGCGTCAAGGCGAACAATGCCAGCAATGCCCCCACCGCCATGGGGCTGTAACCCTGCTTCAGGGCCAGCAAGGGTGTGGCCATGCGCATCCCGGCCATGCAAGCGTGCAGAAAAATTTGGCCTGCGATCAGCTGTGGGAGCGTCTTCATGTCAGGTCCCCCCCGGCTTTCACTGGTCGGATCAGTGCTCAGTGCCAGGCAACAAAGCCTGGGCCTCGGTTTCAGGCAAAGCATCCACCTGGCGCAAGGCGCGGTTCATCACATTGCTGCGGGTTTGGGCTTGGTCGAGCGTGTTGAGCACAGTTTGCGTCTGGTGGCGCACTTTGTCGAGCACATCGCCAAATTTGCCAAACTCGGTCTTGACCGCGCCCAACACCTGCCAGACTTCGCTGGAGCGTTTTTCGAGCGCCAGGGTTCTGAAGCCCATTTGCAGGGCATTGAGCATGGCCATCAGGTTGGTCGGGCCCGCCAGCGTGACGCGGTGGTCGCGCTGCAGGGTTTCCATCAGGCCGGGGCGGCGCAAGACCTCGGCGTACAAGCCTTCGGTGGGCAGGAACATGACCGC
>CAYNLW010000086.1:0-2005 GCA_964398195.1 uncultured Methylophilaceae bacterium
AGGCGCAGGCGGTCAAACCTGTAGATGGCGGAGTGAGTTTTAGCGGTGATTGGGAATGCTGTTATCGAGCCAATTTGCATAGCCGTATCGCCACACGGATTTTATGGCGCGTTGGGCAGGGGCTGTATAGCAACGAGCAGGATATTTATGAAGCCGCTTATGCGCTGAATTGGCCGAGTTGGTTTAGTGTAGGGCACACCATGATGGTTAAAGTGACGGCAGTGAAATCGCCAGTGAAAAGTCTGGAGTTTGTCACGCTTAGGATTAAGGACGCGATCTGCGACCAGTTCCGTCAACAAGTCAGCGCGCGGCCTTCGATTGATACACGCGAGCCTGATATTCGTGTGCATTGCTTTTTAACCCAGCAGCAATATCAGTTGTATTTAGATACCTCTGGCGCGGCCTTGTGTCAGCGTGGGCAGCGGCTGAATAGCGTGAATGCGCCGTTGCGCGAAAATCTAGCGGCAGGGATTTTGGCTTTGACTGGCTGGCAACCGGGCACGCCTTTGCTAGATCCTATGTGCGGTAGCGGCACCTTTGTGTTGGAAGCCGCCATGATGGCACTGAATATCGCGCCAGGCAGCCAACGCAGCTTTGCCTTTGTTAAATTAAAAAGCTTTGATGCAGCGCGCTGGCAACAAATTTTGCAGCAGGCGAAAGCGCAACAAAAGCCCGTTAGTTTCCAAAATATTTACGCTAGCGATATGGATTTGCGTGCGGTACGGGTGGCTAAACAAAATCTCAGTCAGGCCGGCTTATTGCCAGCGGTGCAATTAGCCCATGTAGAGTTTACCCAATTAGCCGCGCCCGCCGAGCAAGGCGTGATGGTGGCTAATCCGCCTTATGGCGTGCGCCTGGGCGAAGATGAGGAGCTGGCTTTGCTGTATCCAAAAATGGCTGAGACCTTGAAGCGCAAGTTTGCTGGTTGGACCGCTTATTTCTTGACCAGCGATTTGCGCTTGCCTAAATTAATGCGTCTAGCCCCAAGCAAAAAAACACCCTTGTTTAATGGGCCATTAGAATGTCGCTTGTTTGAGATTAAGTTGGTGGCAGGTTCTAATCGCCGGCCAACGGCGCAGGATTAGACGCACAGGATTAGTTAGGTATCTCAGGCAGCTTGGTTGATGCTAGCTAGCTTAGTAATTAAGGAGTGCATATGACGCAACACAATCCCCCCGCCGCCCAGCAGCCAGCATCAGGCTTGCCGGCAGATAGCTTGCAACAATTACAAAGCGCCATTCGTGCTTTTGTCGCCGAGCGTGATTGGCAACAATTTCATACCCCAAAAAATTTAGCCATGGCGATGATAGTTGAGGCGGCGGAACTAGTAGAAATCCTGCAATGGGATACGCCAGAACAAAGCGCGCAGATGGACGATAACAAGCGCCAGCAACTCTCCCATGAATTAGCCGATACCTTGGTCTATTTGATTCGTTTGGCCGATGTATTGGGCATCGATTTAATCCAAGCGGCGCAACAAAAAATGCTACTCAATGCGCAAAAATATCCAGTCGAAAAAGCCAAAGGCAACAGCGCCAAATATAGCCAACTTTAGGGCTAGTGGTTTTATCTTGTAATCTTTTATAAAAAACCTTTCTTAGGCTATTTTAAGTCCCCTCTAAATGTGTATATAATCTACACTTAAAGTCGAATATAGTAATAACAAACGACGCGTAATTTCACTCAATAATTAATCCGCAAGAGGGTGTATTCCATGGCAAAAATATCTCGTTACTTTTTAACCGCAAGCAATACGTTTTCCGAATTTAGTTTGAATGACCCCGCCATCTCTTTGGCAGATGCCCAGATTTATGTGCAAGGCACAGAGGGCATAGACCATATCTATGTGGCTAAGGGGTTTAGTCTGGATTTCACTGAGTCCAAGGGCGGAGTGGATCAGATTTATTTGAGTGGGGCGCTGGCGGATTACAAGTTCTATTCATCTGCGACTTGAACTGCGTTTAAAATTAGTACCAGTATGAGTGAGAGTTTTATCTTACATTCA
>CAYNLW010000087.1:0-1918 GCA_964398195.1 uncultured Methylophilaceae bacterium
CGTGATGGTGCGCCCTTCGCCCAGAACCGCCATGTAATGCTCGCCGCCGGGGCCGTTTGAAAAGGTGAGGTCGAAAGCGGGCGCAAGCCGCCAACTACCTCGGTCGTCCATGAGGTATGCATGCTGGCGGACATGATCGTCGCGGTTTCGCGCGAGCACGTTGAATACCATACGGCGAAAGGCCTGTTCCACATCTGCCATGCTGTGGGTGATGGCCAATGTCGCCTTCAGGAAACCGTCGTAGTCTACGCTCGGCATATGCGGTGATGCTTCGAGCGCTCCACCAAGGCTGACCATGTGCAGCCGCTTGCCGGGCGCGGGTCGATCGAAACGCTTGGTTGCGAAATGGCCTGGCCCGGTCGCCGAAGGGATCAGCCGTGTTTCAGCCATGTCGATATGCGCGGCGCGGGCCATCCTGGCGTAGGCCTCTTCCAGTGGACCGATATCTGTGGGGTCATTGGTCGCTGCAAACTTGACGATCCATTCCTCACCAGCGCTCTTGTTTCCCGCTACAGCCAACTCGTCTCCGGCGGATAGCTTGCCGTCTGCGTCGACCTCCACGTGAACTTTCGGTCGTGCGCCGCCCGAGCCGCCGCCGAGGCGTGCCAGCATCGCTTCCAGCTCTGTCTCCTCGCCGAGCAGAACGCGGCGGGATTCATCGGCCAGCGCATCAAGATCGATGGCACCTGAAGCCTCACCACCAAGTGTTTCGGGCTGGAAGACGAGGGCACCTCGACCCTTTGTGCCAACCAGAGCAAGCCGGTCGACCGCATTTAGGTCTTCGAACCGGTGACCCATTCTTTGAAGCCGCCGCTTCAACAACAGCATGCCCCAGGCGTCGGGCAGGCAGTCTGAAAGGAAACCGTGGAGGCCCTCGAATGTTCGGCTCCGGGCAGGGTGCAGGCCCGGCTCTGCAGGATAGTGCAGCGGAGAGATTGGTAGCCCCTCCGCGACGACGTCTGCCGACCATTCAAGCTGAGCAAGGCCCCCGGCCATCGCCAGCCTGCCGACCGAACGCGGCGGGGCAGTCTCATCGGCCAGCAGGCCAACCGTCAAAGGTGTGCCCGGTGCCAGCTTCATGGCTTTGCCCCGCTGGCACGTCTGCGCTGCGGCTTGGCTGCCTGACGCTGCTGCGCGAGCAATTCATCCATGCTGGTCGCCGGAACTTGCGGAAACAGCGCGACAATGCCCTCATCGCAGCGCAGTGCAATGGCAGCGCGAGCAAGGTCTTCGATGGATGCCCTGCCTTCGGTCTCCATCCGCCGCCATGTTCTGTGGGCCACGCCTGCTTTGGCAGCTGCCGCTTGCTGGGTAAGATCGAGGGCCAGGCGGCGGGCCTTGATCCGCTTACCGAGGTGCGTCAGCTGATCCTGGAGGGTGAATAGCATAGGCCATATATGGCCGATATGCTCGGTAATGTCAAACTATAGGCCATATTTGGCCTATTTTACAGGAAGCTCGCTTGATAGCTGGTTGCCATAAGCGAAACATGCGCTTCAAGTGGTGGGCGCAGCTCAAATGCCCGAGGTTCGCGGGTGAAATTCCAGAGCCGGACCAACGTCCAATGATTGCGCCGTTCTTCGGCTACAGCCAGCTCATTTCGCGATATATGGAAAGGTGTGCGCTCCCAGCCATTGGTCGTCTGAACCTCGACAAGCCTATCGCGGCCGTTTGGCTCGAAACTAAGAATATCATAGCCTGCGCCATCGCCATCTACGTGGGACACCCACCGGATTCGTTCGGCCAGATCCGTTCGGCCCGCGGCCCGCAGTGTCGCTCGTTCATGCTCAAGCACCCGCTCTTCACCAGCTATGCCGAGTGCTCGATTCCTTGCATCCCGTCCGGCAACATCGAATTTTCTGGCGATTGCCGACATTTGTTCCAGTTCGTCAGGAGGCGGCGTGTTGCTCAATGTCGG
>CAYNLW010000088.1:0-1635 GCA_964398195.1 uncultured Methylophilaceae bacterium
CAGGTCAGCAATATCGGTATTCCATCACATCAACAGATTGACGAATTTACATTGCCTTTATTCATGGCTGCCGCAGAGCTGGGTGGGCGCTATGATGGTTGGGAATCAGCGGTCAAAACCATGTGATTTCTAGCGGGCTAAAGCGTAATAGTTATTTAGTAAGAAACCAGAAACACCCATAGTTTTCACCGAATTATGGGTTTCCTATTTTTGGTTAGCAGGCTAATCCCACAATGTCCGCAACAGCAGCAAAGCGGACATTTCATTTGGACAAAAAGACCAGTTCATTAGATCCACAATTCGCTCAAAGCCACTATCCCGCAACTCAAACAAAGCCAGCAGCGGCAGCCGCGGAGTGAGCGGTTAAGAGTGAGCGCGGGAGGCGCGAACGGGCGAACGCAGTGGTGGCGGTGTTGGCTTTGCCACAATTAAAGGGCTTTCGCTCTTAGCTACCATCCCCAAGTTCAACAAAGCCAACACAGGCTGCCGCGTACGGGTGGATACTGTTGCTTTGCCGCGATATGCCGGTTTCCGGCAGAGAGCAAACCTCAGCCTAAAACCCACCAAACAATTCTTTTAGTTGCTGCACTTGGCGGCGGCTGACGTCGATTTGCTGGCCGTCTTGCAGAATGGCGAGCATGCTGCCGGCAGCGACACCGGGTTCGAGCGCTGTGATGGCGCTGATGCGAATGATGTCCGAGCGACTGGCCTTAAAAAACTGCTGGGGGTCGAGCCGTTGTTCGATACGCGACAGCGAACTCAACACAAAACTTTTGCCATATGGCGTATACACGGCGCTGTGATTACCGACCGATTCAAAGCGACTGATTTCACTTAACCGCACAATGCGGCTATTTTCGCCGAACTTCAGCAATAAACCGTGATGATCTGGCAGATAGCTGGGTTGAGCATGCTCGCCGGTGTCGGGTTTCGCGGCAGCGAATGACGGCAGCCGGCTTAAACTTTGCGCCAGTCGCTGCGGCACTATTGGCTTCACCAGATAATCCAGCGCATTCAGCGCAAAGGCATCTAGTGCATAGCTGTCAAACGCTGTGCAGAAGATAAAAAACAGGTTGGGTCGAAGCTCTGCCGCAAGTTCCAGCCCGGTGCAGCCCGGCATCTGAATATCCAGAAATACCAGCGCGATGTCGGGTTGTGCGGCCAGACACTCGCGGGCGCTGTCGGCGCTATTGGCTTCGGCGACAATCTCAATGTCCGGATGCGCCTGCAACAAGCGTTTTAGTTCACTGCGCGCCAGGCGCTCGTCATCGACGATCAGGGTTTTCCACATGGTGAAACTCCATTTCCGTGGGTTCTGCTTGCATGTTGGTTTCGGTCGAAAGCTCGAGCGATGTGGCTTCCAGCTCAATAGTGACCTGATATCGCTCCAGCTGCGGTTCGATATGCAGACTATGCCGGCCTGGCAATAACGCCAGACGCTGACGCAGATTCTTCAGGCCGGTGCGGGTGCCGTGCGTACTGCTGATGCCCGCGCAACTGTTGCCGACTATCAGCTGCCAGCCATTGGCGACCGGGCGGCTTTTAATCCAGAGCCGGCCGCCTTGTGGCAGCGGCGCAATGCCATGTTTAATTGCGTTTTCCACCAGCGTCAGCAGGCTTAAAGTCGGTAGCTTT
>CAYNLW010000089.1:0-1594 GCA_964398195.1 uncultured Methylophilaceae bacterium
CAGACAAGCCGCTGGGGGCTTGCAGCGTGGGGATGATGGCGAAGTGGTCCGACACTTTTTTGTTGTCGAACACGCGCGGGATCTTGCGCACGTAGTTGTTGTTCAGTGCTGTCAGCGCGTGCGGGGCCAGGTGGCGCATGCCGCTGTCGGCCAGCATCTCGAAGGTTTGTTTGGCCACAGGCACATAGTCTTCGGGCAGGTGGCGCGAGTCGGTACGCGGGTAGGTCAGGGCCTTGTGGCGCTCGTACAGGCTTTGCGCCAGCGCCAGCGTGGTCTTGGCCGAAAAGCCAAACTTGCCGTTGGCCTCGCGCTGCAGGCTGGTCAGGTCGAACAGGCCGGGGCTGGCCTGCGTGGTGGGCGTGGCCTCTTCGGTGACCGTGGCGGTTTGGCCGCGCACCGCATCCACAATGGCCTGGGCCTCGGCCGCGCTCCAGCGCCGGTCGGCTTTCTTTTCGGCGTCTTCCTCTTTCTTCCACTTGGGGTCGAACCACTTGCCGGGGTAAGTGCCAGCGGCAGCGGCGAACTCGGCGTGGATTTCCCAGTAGTCGCGGCTGACGAACTTGCGGATCTGCTCTTCGCGCTCCACCACCACCGCCAGCGTGGGCGTTTGCACGCGGCCCACGGTGGTCAAAAAGAAGCCGCCGTCGCGCGAGTTGAAAGCCGTCATGGCGCGCGTGCCGTTGATGCCCACCAGCCAGTCGGCTTCGGAGCGGCTGCGGGCCGCGTCGGCCAGGCCTTGCATCTGGGTGTCGCTGCGCAGGCTGGCAAAGCCGTCGCGGATCGCCTGCGGCGTCATCGACTGCAGCCACAGGCGCTGGACCGGCTTGTTCAGGGGTTTGGCACCGCCTGCGTACTGCTCGATCAGGCGGAAGATCAGCTCGCCTTCGCGGCCCGCGTCACAGGCGTTGATGAGGGCGCCCACGTCCTTGCGCTTGGCCTGCCTGACCACCGCCGTGAGGCGGCTCTTGGTCTTGTCCACCGGCTTGAGGTCAAAGTGGGGCGGGATCACGGGCAAATTGGCAAAGCTCCACTTGCCACGTTTCACGTCGTACTGCTCGGGGGCCTGGATCTCGACCAGGTGGCCCACGGCGCTGGTCACCACATAGCGCTCGTTCTCGAAATGGTCGTCGTGCTTTTCAAATTTGCCCGTCGCAGGCGTCAGGGCTTTCACGATGTCTTGTGCCACCGAAGGCTTCTCTGCAATCACCAATGTCTTCATGTCATTACAATCCGTTGTCCTCGCGTGTGCGCACGCGCCCGGGCACGCGCTCACGCGCGCGCCCACATGAATTCACCATAACAAATTTTTCAAGCCCGTGGCCAAAACCTCTGTTTCCAAAAAAAGCCGCCCGGCCGCCAAGTCTGCCATGCCCCGCTCTGGCAAGCGCATCCAGGTTCGCCGCTCCGGTGTGCACGGCAAGGGGGTGTTTGCGCTGCAGGACCTGGCCGAGGGCGAGGTCTTGATCGAATACGTGGGCGAGATCATCAGCTGGGACGAGGCCCAAGAGCGCCACCCCCACGACCCCAACGACCCCAACCACACCTTTTACTTCCATGTGAACGAGGACCGGGTGATCGATGCGCTGCACGGGGG
>CAYNLW010000090.1:0-1574 GCA_964398195.1 uncultured Methylophilaceae bacterium
GGACGCCCCGCCAAACCCTTCTTATTGGAGCGTTCACAGCAGAAGCTCACGTTATGTGGACCTCAACAGAGGATGCATGACCGCACCAGACGCCATCGTTTGCCTTGACTGCATCGGCGATGACCATCTGCGTACCGAACTCGCCGCTGATGGGGATGAGAAGCTTTGCTCCTTTTGCGGAGAGGAAGCGATATGCGTGACACTCGCGCACTTGGCTGCCACCGCTGCTCCATATCTGAAAGCGGCACTTCGGCACGGCGACGTGAACCCACGATTCACGATTGACTCGGACAAGCCGTATTACGAGCAGGAAGGAGAGCCGCTGAAGTGGGTTCTTCAGGAAGAGCTGGATATCGACCTCCCGCTGGCCGACGCACTTGCCGATGAGCTTCGCCGACAAGAACCGGTGGACCCGCGTGACGGCGAGGACGCATTCTTCGACTCGTCCCAGCAGTTTGAGCGCGACGAGACGTCAGACTGGGACTTCGTTGAGGCGTGGCGTGACTTCTCTTCGGGCATCAAGCATCAGCAACGCTTCTTTGGCCGCGCCGCGCGCGATAGTCTTGTCTCAATCCTTGGCGCACCAGGGTCGCCAGAGTACGTAGCGCTGCCCCGCCACGTACTACACCCTGCCTCCGTCCTGTTTCGCGCCCGCAGAGCTCGGACGGCAGATGAAGCTCGCGCCTTCTTGTTGCAGCCAATCAGAGAGTTGGGCGCACCGCCTTACCATGCAGCAACTCCTGGACGCATGAACCCAACAGGCATTCCGGTCTTCTATGGATCGTTCTCGGTCGACGTAGCCATCGCCGAGGTCAGGCCGGATGTCGGTGGCATTGTTGTTGCCGCTACGTGGACGCCCACGAGGCGGCTCGTACTTCTCGATCTCACACGCATTGGCTCGTCGTTTACCGGCTCCATTTTTGCATCCGATTACCGCAGGCGGGCTGCACGTGCGCGTTTTCTGAGAAGCTTTCACTACTTGGTTACAAGGCCAGTACTTCCGCACGATGAGCCGCTAGAGCACCTCCCCACTCAAGCTGTCGCCGAATACATCCGCAACGAACTCAAGCTCGATGGCATCCTGTTCCAGTCGGTTCAGCAAGGAACTGTTGGCGACTCGCCGGGTGCCTTCATCACAGACGAGGATCGCGCAAAGGAGCTCGGGCGCAGCAACGTTGTCGTGTTTCCGGATCTAGGCGCTGAGGTTGGTGGTTCGTCTCGGGAGCCTGTCGACGAGGCCGCCGCATATGCCGTGTTCCCGTTGTCCCTGGTTGCCTCCTCCGCTCACGGCGTAATGGTTTCCCGGGTGAAGTACGATTCCTTTCCCATCGACTTAAGTGATGAGCGCGGGATAGATGAGGACAATGCCGACTTCTAGGTCGGCGTGCTGCCACATAACGACGCTTGCTGCCGACGAGCGCAGCTAGTGTGGCGGTTGTGGGGCCCCAGCCTCATCTTTTCACAAGGTCTGCTGGGGCCCCACAACCGCATCTCATGGGAGCGCTCGCAGCAGAAGCAAACGTTATGTAGACAGGATGGATCTGTGCTGCTCATTGCTCTTCAAATCGCAGTGC